>JAGWSE010000027.1 GCA_028869395.1 Alphaproteobacteria bacterium
ACGCGGCGGGAGAGCCGGTCGATGTCGGCCATGGTGAAGTCGAGTTCCGCCTCGTGCGCGGCGGCGAGCAGGTGCAGCACGGTGTTGGTCGAGCCGCCCATGGCGATGTCGAGCGTCATGGCGTTCTCGAACGCCTCGAAGCTGGCGATGGCGCGCGGCAGGACCGAGGCGTCGTCCTGTTCATAGTAGCGGCGCGCGAGGTCGACGATCAGGCGGCCAGCCTCCCGGAACAGCCGCTCGCGATCGGCATGGGTCGCGAGCACCGAGCCGTTGCCGGGCAGCGAAAGACCCAGCGCCTCGGTGAGGCAGTTCATCGAGTTGGCCGTGAACATGCCCGAGCAGGAGCCGCAGGTCGGGCACGCGGAGCGCTCGATCACCTTGACGTCGTCGTCCGTGACCGTGTCGTCGGCGGCGGCGATCATGGCGTCGATCAGGTCGACCTTCTTCGCCCCCGTGGAGAGCAGGACCTTCCCCGCCTCCATCGGGCCACCGGAGACGAACACCGTGGGTATGTTGAGCCGCAGGGCGGCCATCAACATGCCGGGCGTGATCTTGTCGCAGTTGGAGATGCACACCAGCGCATCGGCGCAGTGGGCGTTGACCATGTACTCGACCGCGTCAGCGATCAGTTCGCGCGAGGGCAGGCTGTAGAGCATGCCGTCGTGGCCCATGGCGATCCCGTCGTCGACGGCGATGGTGTTGAACTCCTTGGCGACCCCGCCGGCCGCCTCGATCTCGCGCGCCACGAGTTGGCCGAGGTCCTTCAGGTGCACGTGGCCGGGCACGAACTGGGTGAAGGAGTTGGCGATGGCTATGATCGGCTTGCCGAAGTCGGAATCCTTCATGCCGGTGGCGCGCCAGAGGCCGCGCGCGCCGGCCATGTTGCGACCGTGGGTGGTTGTGCGGGAACGATAAGGAGGCATGATCTTCCCTTTGGCGCGCCGCGCCGCTCGGTTCAAGCGCCGCAAGGGGCTTTAGAGGCCTTCAATGTCGAACAATTTGCCGCTGAGCCGTTTCCGGGCGCTGGACCTGACCCGCGTACGCGCCGGACCGACCGCCGTTCGCCAGTTCGCCGACTGGGGCGCCGAGGTGGTGATGGTGGACGCGGTGGAGGAGCGCACCCTGGGCGGTCCGCGCCACGGTTCCGACTTCCAGAACCTCAACCGCAACAAGCGCAGCCTGCGGCTCGACCTGAAGTCGGAAAAGGGCATGGAGGTGTTCGGCCGCCTCGTCCGCTGGGCCGACCTGCTGTTCGAGAACTTCCGTCCCGACGTGAAGCACCGGCTGGGCATCGACTTCGGGACGCTGCACGCGATCAATCCGCGGCTGGTCTACGTCAGCATCTCCGGGTTCGGGCAGGACGGGCCCTATGCGCTCCGGCCCGGCCTCGACCAGGTCGCCCAGGGTCTCGGCGGGATGATGTCGGTGACCGGGCTTCCGGGCCAGGGCCCGGTGCGGGCCGGGATCGCGGTGGCGGATTCCTCGGCAGGATTGTATGCGGCGCTGGGCGCGATGACGGCGCTGCTGGAGCGGGAGGCGACCGGCGTCGGACGCTGGGTGAAGACCTCGCTCCTGCAGGCGCAGATCGCCATGATGGATTTCCAGGCGGCCCGCTGGCTGGTGGACGGGATCGTGCCCGGCCAGGCCGGCAACGACCACCCGACCGCCGTGCCCATGGGGCTCTTCCCGACTGCCGACGGCGTCATCAACGTGGCGCCCACCGGCGAGCCGATGTTCCAGGCCCTGTGCCGGGCCCTGGGCGCGCCGGAGCTGATCGACGATCCGCGCTTTGCGCCCCGCGAGCGGGTGAAGCACCGGGCGGAGATCAACGCCGCCCTGGCGGCGATCACGGCCAAGCGGATCAGCGCCGAGTGGATCGAGGCGCTGAACGCGGCGGGCGTGCCGTGCGGGCCGGTCAATACCATCGATGCGACCTTCGCCGATCCGCAGGTGCAGAGCCTGGGGATCGCGAGGAAGGTCGAGCATCCGAAGCTCGGGGAGCTGACGCTGGTCGGCCAGCCGATCGAGATGGAGGGCGTGGACCCCGCGATCCGAACCGCCGCGCCCGACCCGGGCCAGCACTCGCGGGAGATCCTGAACGAACTCGGCTACAGCGAGGCCGACATCGAGGCGATGGCGCAGGCGGGGGTGATCTGAGCGCTCCTTCTCCCCTTGCGGGAGGAGGCTCGTCAGCGCCCCCTGAACTCCGGCTTCCGCTTCTCGAGGAACGCGCGGCGGCCCTCGACATAGTCCTCGCTGGCGAAGCAGGCGTCGACGGCGGCGTCGACGGTGGCCAGGTCGCGGCGGTCGGGATCCCTGAGGGTCGCTTCGATCGCCATCTTGGCGGCGCGGACGGTGAGCGGGGCGTTCGCGCCGATCTGGCCGGCGGTCTCCCGGACGACGGCCTCGAGGTCGGCTGCGGGCACGAGCCGGTTGATCAGGCCCATCCGCAGCGCTTCCTCGCCGGAGAAGCGGCGGGCGGTGAACATGATCTCCTTGGCGTAGGCGGGACCGACCAGGGAGACGAGGCTCGCCATCCCGCCGAAGGCGTAGCCGAGGCCGAGCCGGGCCGCCGGGATGGCGTATTGCGAGCCCTCGGCGGCGATGCGGATATCGGTGGAGAGCGCTACCGCCAGGCCCCCGCCGATGCAGAAGCCGCGGATCATGGCGATGGTGGGCTTGGGAAAGCGGGCGATGGCCTGCTGGCCGGCGCCGCTGATCCGGCCATAGCGCTCGTTGGCCTCCGGCGAGGCGCGCACCTGCTCGAACTGGGAGATGTCGGCGCCGGAGGCGAAGGCCGCCTCGCCCGCGCCGGTCAGCACCACGACGCGGATCTCCGGGTCGGCCTCGAAGGCGGCGAGCACGTCCGATATCGCCTGCCACATCTCCAGCGAGATGGCGTTGCGCCGCTCCGGGTTGTTGATGACGAGCCAGCCGATCGGCGGCTCGCGCCGGCCGACCAGGGTTGCGATGCCCAGATCCGTTGCGGTCGTCTTTTGGTCCATCAGCCCTCTCCGTCCGGCGCGGGCCGATCCTTCACAAAACCGGGCCGCTTGCCTAGCGAGGTCAGGCGTGGGCGGAGCGTTCGCTGGCGCGGGCGGGCTTGTAGCGGGCGGTCAGGTCTTCGTGCTCGGCGACCCGGATGGCCCGGGCGACGTTCAGCCGCGTATAGATGTGCGTCACGGCGCGCGTGGCCGCCTTCGGCAGCTCGTGGCGCAACATCGAGAGATCAAGGGTCTCGCCGACGCCCAGGATGGTGAAGCCCTCGGCCTCCTCCTTGACCAGCGCGAAATTGCCCGCGATCGGCTGGTGCGCCGCGCCTTCCGGCCAGAGCCTGAAGCGATAACTGGCGCCCGAGGCGCCTTTCAGATCGATGAAGTCGTTCATATCAGTTTCCAGCGCCCCGCCCGTTCGTGTACCCGGGCGTGGCGCGGGGGTCGAGAGCGCGGGCGCCTCATCGGCGCTCAGATTGGGGATAAGGGACGTCCTGTCGCATGCGGAGCCCGTTCGAGCGCTATCTGCGGCATAGCACCGTCATCTCGCGCCAAGGGGCGCTGGGCCGCGACTTCGCGGTGACCGACGAATCATGGGCGCTGACGGACGACCCCGCCGTGACCAAGCCCAGGCGACGAGTGCTGGCCACGCGCAAGACCGCCTCCGAGGCCGCAGACTTCGCCCGCACCACGGCGAAGGCTTACAAGCAGAACGGCTTCCACAAGCCGTCCCGCGCCTGGTGGGGAGCCGACGAGGGCTACTTCCATCGCTTCGTCGTGCATCCCGACCGCCGGGGCGGCGTGGCCCTGGTCGTCGCCTCGGGGCTCGCCGGGCTGGCCATAGCCCTGCTGCACCAGGGCGCGCGCGCAGGCCGGAAGAGCAATCCTCGAAACCGCGACCGCGAAAAGCGCTAGGCTAGCGGACCGCCACCGAGACCGACCCTGATGAACGCCATCGTCCCGCCCGCCGTCGAGCCCGAAGAGCTGGCCGAGATCCGCCGGGCTGTCCGGGCGCTGTGCGCCGGCTTTCCCGGCGAATACTGGCGCGAGCTTGACCGAAGGCGCGAGTACCCCACCGCCTTCGTGGCGGCGCTGACCGAGGCGGGGTTCCTGGCGGCGCTGATCCCGGAGGCGTACGGCGGCAGCGGCCTGACCCTGCGGGCCGCGGCGGTGATCATGGAAGAGATCCAGGCCTCCGGCTGCAATGGCGCCGCCTGCCACGCGCAGATGTACATCATGAACACCGTCCTTCGGCACGGCAGCGCCGCCCAGAAGGAGAAATACCTGCCGAAGATCGCCACGGGGGAGTTGCGGCTGCAGGCGTTCGGGGTCACCGAACCCACCTCGGGCACCGACACGCTGAGCCTTCGCACCACCGCCCGGCGCGAAGGGGACCACTACATCGTCGAGGGCCAGAAGCTTTGGACCTCGCGCGCCGAGCACTCCGACCTGATGCTGCTGCTGGCCCGTACGACGCCCCGCGATCAGGTCTCCAAGCGGACCGAGGGGCTCTCGATCTTCCTCGTCGACATGGGCGAGGCGCTGGGGAACGGCCTGACGATCCGCCCGATCCGGACAATGATGAACCACTCCACGACGGAGGTCTTCTTCGACCGGATGAAGGTCCCGGCCGCCAACCTGATCGGCGAAGAGGGCAAGGGCTTCGGCTACATCCTCTCCGGCATGAACGCCGAGCGGATCCTGATCGGGGCCGAATGCATCGGCGACGCCAAGTGGTTCATCGAGAAGGCCGCCGCCTATGCGCGCGAGCGCGTTCTGTTCGGCCGCCCCATCGGCCAGAACCAGGGCGTCCAGTTCCCGATCGCCAGGGCCTATGTGCAGATGCGCGCGGCCGAGCTGATGGTCCGGGAAGCCGCGGAGCAATACGAGACCGGGGCCAACGCGGGCGCCGAAGCCAACATGGCCAAGATGCTCGCCGCCGACGCCTCATGGGCCGCGGCCGACATGTGCGTCCAGACCCACGGCGGGTTCGGCTTCGCCGAGGAGTACGACATCGAGCGGAAGTTCCGCGAGGCCAGGCTCTACCAGGTGGCGCCCATCTCCACGAACATGATCCTGAGCTACGTGGCCGAACACGTTCTGGGCCTCCCCAGGTCTTACTGACCAGGGACGCGGCGCCTATATGGGCTGGGGCGCCCGGAAAGCGGGCGCCGGCTGAAAACCCTCAATTGAGCTGGATCAGAGCCTCGCGCCGTCCCCGCCGCGAGGTTCAATGCAAATTCGCGTCCGCCGGGCGTCGCCCGAGCGGAACCAAGTCGAGGTCGAGGGATTTCAACCAGCAGGGCGGGCGAGCGGTTCCCTGCCCGGTGTTCGACAGATCTGGCCTTGTGTGGAGAGGACGATGTCTGCGTTCCAGGCCTACGGTGGATCCTACGAATTCGACGGCCGGCCGTACAGCTGGCGCTGCTACGCCACGGCGCGGGTGTACGAGGTGCGGATGAGCGACCACGCGCCGCTGCCCGCGGCGCCCAAGGGCAAGAAGTGGATCCGCCGCAACCGGCACAACGGCGATGCGGAATTCGGCTGGCTCATCGACAGCGACACCGGGGACTTCTCCCAGATCCTCCTGCAGGTCGAGCCTGAGCGAAGGGCGGACGAGCGCCGGCAGGACCTGCGCGAACACGCCGTGGCCTGAGCCGGCCGGGTCACGTTTTCAGGAGCACGCGCGGCGCGGCGCATACGCGCTGGACAGCGCGCGCCCTATGCTGCTGGGGTCCGCGCGCTCGGCGCGGCGGGCCTGCTTCCTACGGCGCAGAGCGCGTAGGCCATTTGTGTTGAAAGGCTAGTCGCCGATGAGCGCTTCGCCCGACGTGGCGGTCAGGATTCCGTTGCCGACCGAGGATCAGGAGGTCGCGACGCTGAGGCGGGCGGTCGTCGCCAAGCTCGCCTACGCCATCGGCAAGGATCCGATCGTCGCCAGCGAGCACGACTGGTTCATGGCCACGGCGCTGACGGTCCGCGACCGCATCGTCGACGCCTGGTTCCCCTCGACGCGGGCCATCTACAACGAGAAGCGCAAGCGGGTTTACTATCTCTCGCTCGAGTTCCTGATCGGGCGGCTGCTGTACGACAGCCTGCACGCGCTGGGGCTGGTCGATCCCATGCGCAAGGCGCTGGCCGAACTGGGCGTGGACCTGGAGGCCCTGCGCGAGCTCGAGCCCGACGCGGCCCTGGGCAACGGCGGCCTCGGGCGGCTGGCCGCGTGCTTCATGGAGAGCATGGCGACCGTCGGTGTCGCCGCCTACGGCTACGGCATCCGCTACGACCACGGCATGTTCCGCCAGAAGATCAAGGACGGCTGGCAGTCGGAAGTGCCGGAGAACTGGCTGGCCTCCGGCAACCCGTGGGAGTTCGAGCGGCCGGAGGTGCTCTACCACATCGGCTTCGGCGGCTCGGTGGAGGCCAAAGAGCAGCCCGACGGCGGCCTCAAGCACAACTGGCTGCCCGGCGAGACCGTCGAGGCGGTGGCCTACGACACGCCGATGGTCGGCTGGCGCGGGCGCACCGTGAACACGCTGCGCCTGTGGTCGGCGCGCGCCCCCGACCCCCTGAAGCTGGACGCCTTCAACCGCGGCGACCACATCGGGGCGTTGACCTCGCAATCGAAGGCGGCGGTCATCTCGCAGGTTCTCTATCCGGCCGACGACAGCCCCGCCGGGCAGGAGCTTCGGCTGCGCCAGGAGTACTTCTTCTCCTCCGCCGCGCTGCAGGACATCCTGCACCGGCACATCCGCCAGCACGGGGAGCTCACCAACCTCCACGAGCACGTGGCCATCCAGCTCAATGACACGCACCCGGCGATCGCCATCGCCGAGATGATGCGCCTCCTGGTCGACATGCACGGCCTGGAGTGGAAGGCGGCCTGGGACATCACGGTCCAGACCTTCAGCTATACGAACCACACGCTGCTGCCCGAGGCGCTGGAGCACTGGGCCGTTCCGTTGATGGAGCGGATGCTGCCCCGCCACATGCAGATCATCTACCTGATCAACGCGCTGCATCTGGGCGAGCTGAAGGCCAAGGGGGCCATCGCCGAGAACGAGGTCAGTATCGTCTCGCTGATCGACGAATCCGGGCCCCGGCAGGTGCGGATGGGGTGGCTGTCGTTCGTCGGCTCGCACAAGGTGAACGGCGTCTCGGCCCTGCACACCGACCTGATGCGCAAGACGGTCTTCTCGACCCTGAGCCGCATCTATCCGGATCGGATCGTCAACAAGACCAATGGGATCACCTTCCGCCGCTGGCTGATGGAGGCGAACCCGGGCCTGACCCAGCTGATGGTCGATACGGTGGGGCCCCGCGTCCTGGACGACGTCGGCGTGCTCTCGGAGTTCGCCAACTTCGCCGACGATCCCGCCGTGCAGGAGCGATTCCGCGCGATCCGCCGCGAGCACAAGCAGCACCTCGCGCAGCGCATCCACCAGCTGGTGGGCGTACGGGTCGACCCGGACGCCCTGTTCGACACCCAGATCAAGCGCATCCACGAGTACAAGCGCCAGCTGTTGAACATCCTGGAGACGGTGGCGCTCTACGACGCGATGCGGGCGCAACCCACCCGCAACTGGGTCCCACGCGTTAAGATCTTCGCCGGCAAGGCCGCGGCGAGCTATCACAACGCCAAGCTGGTCATCAAACTGATCAGCGACGTCGCCCATGTGGTGAACAACGATCCGACGCTGCGGGGCCTGCTCAAGGTCGTCTTCCTACCCAACTACAACGTCTCGCTGGCGGAAGCCGTGATCCCCGCCTCGGACCTCTCCGAGCAGATCTCGACCGCCGGCATGGAGGCGTCGGGCACCGGCAACATGAAGCTGGCGCTGAACGGCGCCCTGACCATCGGCACGCTGGACGGCGCCAACGTGGAGATCAAGGATCGGGTCGGCGACGACAACATCTTCATCTTCGGCCTGACCGCGGAAGAGGTGGAGGAGCGGCGCCGCAGCGGCTTCGGCACCGAGCAGATCGTGGCGAACTCGCCGATGTTGCAGCAGGTCCTGGACCAGGTCGGGTCCGGCGCGTTCTCGCCGGACCTGCCGGACCTCTATCGAGACCTGCTCAATGGCCTCGTCCTGCACGACCACTTCCTCGTCCTCGGCGATTTCGAGTCCTATGCGGCCAGGCAGCGGCAGGTGGCCGAGCGGTGGCGGGACCCACGCGCCTGGTGGCGCTCGGCCATCCTGAACTCGGCCCATATGGGTTACTTCTCCTCGGATCGAACCATCCGTGACTACGCCGAGGACATCTGGAATATCCCGGTGCAGCCGGCTTGAGCAGGACGACCGCAGACAGCTGGCGGCTCCCGGGCGCCGAGGCGGCGGCACTCGCCGAGGGCCGGCATGCCGATCCTTTCGCCGTGCTTGGCGCGCACATGGCCCCGCAGGGCGTGGTGATCCGCGCACTGGCGCCCGGGGCCGAGACGGTGGAGGCGCGGACCTTCGACGGCAGGCCGCTGGCCGCCCTGAGCCCCGCCCACCCCGCCGGTCTGTTCGAAGGGCTCGCGGCGCGGCGCAAGACGACCACGGCCTATCGCCTGCATGCGGCGAACGCGGGCGGCGAGTGGGTGATCGAGGACCCCTACCGCTTCGGCCCGGTGCTGGGGCCCATGGACGACTACCTCCTGGTCGAGGGCCAGCACCGCAGGCTCTGGGAGCGGCTGGGCGCGCACCTCATCGAACACGAAGGCGTGCCTGGCGTGCATTTCGCGGTGTGGGCGCCGAACGCGAGCCGGGTCTCGGTGGTTGGCGACTTCAATCAGTGGGACGGCCGGCGCGGGGTGATGCGCAAGCGCGTGGACAGCGGTGTCTGGGAGATCTTCTGGCCCGGCTTGAGTGAAGGCTGCGCCTACAAATACGAGATCCTGGGGCCCGGCGGCGAACTCCTGCCGCTGAAAGCCGACCCCTTCGGCTTCTCGGCGGAGTACCGGCCGGCGAGCGCCTCCGTCGTCACGAGCCTCGACAACTTCACCTGGACGGACCGGACCTATCTCCAGGAACGCGACCGGCCAGGGGCGCACCGTCGACCGATCTCGATCTACGAGGCCCACCTGGGATCATGGGCGCGGCACGAGGACGGCGGCTTCCTGGGCTACGACGAACTCGCCCAGACCCTCGTGCCCTATGCGGCCGACCAGGGCTTCACGCACATCGAGCTTTTGCCGATCTCCGAACACCCCCTCGACGCCTCCTGGGGCTATCAGCCGATCGGCCTCTATGCGGCGACGCGACGGTTCGGCGAACCATCGGGCTTCGCCAGGTTCGTGGACGCGGCTCACGCGGCGGGCCTGGGCGTGATCCTCGACTGGCCGGCGGCGCACTTCCCGGTCGACGATCACGGTCTCTACCGGTTCGACGGCACGCCCCTTTACGAGGACGCCGACGAGCGGCGCGGCTTCCACCCCGACTGGAACACCGCGATCTTCGATTTCGGCCGCCGCGAGGTGGCCAACTTCCTGATCGCCAACGCGCTCTTCTGGCTGGAGGTCTTCCACGTGGACGGCCTGCGGGTCGACGCCGTCGCCTCCATGCTCTACCTGGACTACTCGCGCGAGGCCGGCGAGTGGGCGCCGAACGTCCACGGCGGGCGCGAGAACCTGGAAGCCGAAGCCTTCCTGAAGAACCTCAACACGACGGTCTACGGCCACCACCCGGGCGCGCTGATGATCGCCGAGGAGTCGACCACCTGGCCGGGCGTGTCGAAGGCGGTGCACGAAGGTGGCCTGGGCTTCGGCTTCAAGTGGAACATGGGCTGGATGAACGACACGCTCGAGTACATCTCGCGCGAGCCCGTCCACCGGCGCTATCACCACCGGGAGCTCACCTTCGGCCTGCTCTACGCCTTTTCGGAAAACTTCATCCTGCCGCTGAGCCACGATGAGGTGGTGCACGGAAAGGGGTCGCTGATCAGCCGGATGCCAGGCGACAACTGGCGGCGCTTCGCCAATTTGCGCGCCTATTTCGCTTTCATGTGGACGCATCCTGGCAAGAAGCTGTTGTTCATGGGTTGCGAATTCGCCCAGGAGCGGGA
>JAGWSE010000028.1 GCA_028869395.1 Alphaproteobacteria bacterium
ATCACCGATCATCCGGACATCAAGGCCGTGAGTTTCGTCGGCTCCTCCGACATCGCGCAGTACGTCTACGCCCACGGCACGGCCGCGGGTAAGCGCGTGCAGGCGATGGGCGGGGCGAAGAACCACGGCGTCATCCTGCCCGACGCCGATTTCGAGCAGGCGACCAAGGACATCATGGGCGCGGCCTACGGCTCGGCCGGCGAGCGCTGCATGGCGCTGCCCGTCGTCGTGCCGGTGGGCAAGAAGGCGGCCGACGAGATCCGCGAGCGGGTGCTCGCCGAGATCGAAACCCTGAAGGTCGGCCTCTCCACCGATCCCGCCGCCCAGTACGGACCCGTGGTCTCCGCCGCCCACAAGAAGCGCGTCGAGGACTACATCCAGATGGGCGTCGACGAGGGCGCCGAGCTGGTCGTCGACGGCCGCGGCTTCAAGCTGCAGGGCTACGAGAACGGCTTCTTCATCGGGCCTTCGCTGTTCGACGGCGTGAAGCCCTCCATGAAGACCTACCAGGAGGAGATCTTCGGGCCCGTCCTGCAGATCGTCCGCGCCGAGACCCTGGAGGAGGCGATCGCGCTGCCCTCGGAGCACCAGTACGGGAACGGCGTCGCCATCTTCACCCGCAACGGCCGCGCCGCGCGCGAGTTCGCGAGCCGGGTGAACGTCGGCATGGTGGGCATCAACGTGCCGATCCCGGTGCCGGTCGCCTACCACACCTTCGGCGGCTGGAAGCGCTCGGCGTTCGGCGACATCAACCAGCACGGCATGGAAGGCGTCAGGTTCTACACCAAGACCAAGACCGTCACCGCGCGCTGGCCCGAAGGCGCCGTGGACGACTCCGCCTTCGTCATCCCGACGATGCAGTAGCCTTCCCTCCCTTGATGGGGAGGGTGGCTCGAGCGAAGCTAGAGACGGGTGGGGGAGTCGGCTCCAAGCTCCGAACGCGGAGTTTGCCCCACACCTCCCCACCCTGGCCGCTGCGGCCCGTAGCTCCCCGTTACGGGAGGGACATCACCCCCGCCGGCTGACGATGTCCTTGTTGGCCTGGCGGGTCTTGGCGCCCTGGCCGCGCTCGGCCTCGGTCTTCACGCCGCGGCGGTTGTGGTTGGCCGAGTGCAGCATGCCCTCGTCGCCCTCCTCGCCCCATTCCGCCTCGGGCTTGTCCTCCTGCGCCAGGTCGTGGATGTCGACGCCCGCGGGCGTGCCTGCGCCCAGGTCTCCGGCGTCGTCGATCCCGGCGGCGTCGCGGTCGTCGAGGTTCGGGGACGGCGCGGCGGAGAACGCGCGGTCTTCGCCCGGCCGCACCTCGCCGCGAGGCTGGGCCCCGTCCCCGGGGCCCTGACTCGGATCGGCCGCGCCGCGGTCGCTGAACGTGTGGCCCCGGTCGTCGCCGGAGGGCGGCTCCAGGCTCCGGTCGAAGGGCTCGGTGCGTTGGGGATCGGTCGCGTATTGATCGCGGTTCTCGTTCAGCTGCGCGTCCATCTCCTTCTGGCCTACGCCCAGTCCCTGCGTCTGGCCGCGGTTGGCGGCGGGCGTGGAGGTGTGGAAGGTGCGGTCGTTCTCAGCCATGGAAGGGTCTCCTTCTCCTGGTCCCTCAACCCTTCGCCGCGCGGCCCGTTCCTTGCGCTGACGCCCCGCCCCGGCTAGGCGAGGCCCGATGCCGTCCGCGCTGCAAGCCGCCTACGACGAGCGCCTGGCCGCAGGCGACATCCGGCCCGATCCGGCCCAGGCGCGAGCGCTCGCCAGGCTGGTCAGGCTCGAGGCCGACCTCGCCGCCGCCCCGCCGCCCAACGGCCTGAAGGCCCTCTTCCGCCGCCCCGAGCCGCAGCGCGGCGTCTATCTCTGGGGGCCTGTCGGGCGCGGCAAGTCCATGCTGATGGACCTCTTCTTCCAGGCTGCGCCCATCGAGCCACGGCGGCGCACGCACTTCCACGTCTTCATGGGCGAGGTCCACCGCCTGATCGACGCCTGGCGCAAGGGCGACGCCGCAGCCCGCCGGGCCAGGTTCGCCCAGGCGAAGGGAGACGATCCCATCCCGCCGGTCGCCGACTATGTGGCGGCGCGCGCCCGGCTCCTCTGCTTCGACGAGTTCCAGGTCACCGACATCGCCGACGCGATGATCCTGGGCCGGCTGTTCGAGGCGCTGTTCGCCCGCGGCGTGACGCTGGTGGCGACCTCCAACCGCAGGCCGGACGACCTCTACCGCAACGGTCTCAACCGCCAGCTCTTCCTGCCCTTCATCGACCTCCTGAAGGCTCGCGTCGACGTCGTCGAGGTGGGCGGCGCGCACGACTACCGGCTGGACCGTCTGCGGGCCGCGGGGACCTGGTTCTCGCCCGTCGATCCCGACAACGAGCGCACCTTCGAGGCGCTCTGGCGCGACATGCTGGACACCGACGAAGAGAGCGGGGCGACGCTGGAGGTGCTGGGCCGCAAGGTGCACCTGCCGCACGCCGCGGGCGGCCTGCTGCGGGCCACCTTCGCCAGCCTCTGCTCCGTCGCGCTCGGGCCCAACGACTACATCGCGGTGGCCGAGGCCTTCCACACCGTCTTCCTGGAGGACGTGCCGAGGCTCACCCCCAACCGGCGGGAGGAGGCGCGGCGGTTCGTGATCCTGATCGACGCGCTCTACGAGGCGCGCGTCCGCCTGATCGTCTTGGCCGAGGCCCAGCCCGCGCAGCTCTACCCGGAAGGCGACGGCGCCTTCGAGTTCGAGCGCACGTCTTCGCGCCTGGAGGAGATGCGCTCGGCGGACTGGCTGGAGGACCTCACGCCCTGAGGCTCTCGACCAGCTCACGAGCATAGGGACGCAGCTCCTGGTCGGCGCGGACGACGATCTTCAGCTCGCGCAGCGCCCACTCGTCCGCGAGGTCGATGACCGACAGCGCCATGGTGCGCGCGGCGCGCGCGGCCGTAGTCTGCGGCACCACGCCGATCCCGACCCCGTGCTCCACCAGCCGGCACACCGCGTCGAAGCTGCGCAGCTGCACCCGCAGGCGCAGCGGCCGCCCCTCGCGCGCGGCGCGCGCGGAGAGGAAGCGCTGCCAGGACGAGGAGCGCTCCAGCCCCACGAACTCGCGGTCCAGCACCTCGGCGAAGGCCACCGGCCCGCGGCCCGCCAGCGGGTCGGCGGCGGCGGCCACGACCACGAACCGGTCCGAGCGGAACGGATAGGTGGCCAGCGTACCCACCTAGACCGTGCCCGCCACGATCCCGACGTCGGCCGCGCCCTCGGCCACCAGTCCCACGATCTCGTCGGACAGCCGTTCCTCCAGGTCGACGCTCACCTGCGGGTGGCTCGCCAGGAACGACGACAGCGCCTCGGGCAGGAATTCGGTGAGCGCATTGGTGTTGGCCAGCAGCCGCACCTCGCCGGAAAGCCCGCCCGCGAAGGCGCCCAGGTCCTCCTTCAGGCGCGCGCTCTGCGCCAGGATGGTGCGGGCGTGCTTCAGCAGCGTCCGGCCGGCGGGCGTCGGCGTCACGCCCTGGCGCGAGCGCACCAGCAGCGGCGCGCCCAGCGCCTCCTCCATGCCGCGGATCCGCGTCGAGGCGGCGGCCAGCGCCAGGGCGCTCTTCCCCGCGCCGGCGGTGATGGAGCCCGCGTCGAGCACGTCGCAGAACAGTTTCAGGTCGGTGAGGTCGAACCGCATCCTTCGTCTTTCGCGAAGGATACCTACAGCATTTGCGCATTGCGCGGCGAGGGCGAATGGCGCTTCGATTCCGGTTTCGCGAAGGTCCGCGCCCAAAGCGCCGGCGAGGCGTCCCGGCTTCGTTGACACCCCCTAGGGCGGGCTTAAAAGCGCGTGGGTCAGCTTGGGACCTGGAGGCCTATGAGAGCATGAGCGAGCTTGCGAAAGGCGCACGGGAGCCGCCGCTCTCGCCGCACCTGCAGGTCTGGCGGTGGCACATCACCATGGCCACCTCGATCCTTCACCGCGCCACCGGCGTCGCGCTTTATGTCGGGGCCCTGATCGGCGCCGCCTGGGCGATCTCGCTGGCGTCGGGTCCCGACGCCTATGCGACCTTCAAGGCGGTGCTCGGCTCGCCGATCGGCAAGGTCGTGATGTTCGGCCTGACGCTGAGCTTCTTCTACCACCTGGCGAACGGCATCCGGCACCTGGCCTGGGACGCCGGCAAGGGCTTCGAGGTGCGCACCGCCGACGCGACCTCGGTCGTGGTCTTCGCCTTCACCCTGGCGGCGACCATCGCCTTGTGGGTCATCGCCTTCATGACGGGAGCGCTCTGATGCCGAGCTACCGCACGCCGCTGTCGCGCGCCCGCGGGCTGGGCTCGGCCAAGCACGGGGTCGGCCACTGGATCTCCGAGCGGGTGGGCGCGATCGCCCTGGTCCCTCTGACGCTGTGGGGCGCCTTCGGCGTCCTGCGGCTCGCCGCCGGCGACTATGGCGCCGCTGTCGCCTGGATCGGCCAGCCGGTCAACGCCGTGCTGATGGTGCTGCTGATCGCGATCAGCTTCTGGCACATGCAGTCGGGCCTGCGCGTGGTGATCGAGGACTACGTCCACGAGGCGCTCGGCAAGACCACCCTGCTGGTGCTCAACCTGTTCCTTTGCGGGCTCGTCGGCGCGCTCGCGGTCTTCTCCATCCTGAAAGTCGCGCTGGCAGGCGCTTAAAGGACCCCCATGGCGGCTTACGAATTCATCGACCACAAGTACGACGTCGTCGTGGTGGGCGCGGGCGGCTCGGGCCTTCGCGCGGCGCTCGGCTGCGCCCAGGCGGGGCTGAAGACGGCCTGCATCTCCAAGGTCTTCCCGACCCGGTCCCACACCGTCGCGGCGCAGGGCGGCATCTCCGCCAGCCTTGGCAACATGGGCGAGGACGACTGGCGCTGGCACATGTACGACACCGTCAAGGGGTCGGACTGGCTGGGCGACCAGGACGCCATCGAATACCTCTGCCGCAACGCCCCGGCCGCGGTCTACGAGCTGGAGCACTGGGGCGTGCCGTTCTCGCGGACGCCCGAAGGCAAGATCTACCAGCGCGCCTTCGGCGGCATGACCCGCAACTACGGCGAGGCGCCGATCCAGCGCACCTGCGCGGCGGCCGACCGCACCGGCCACGCCATGCTGCACACCATGTACGG
>JAGWSE010000275.1 GCA_028869395.1 Alphaproteobacteria bacterium
AACTGGGGCAACCGCGCCTATTTCCCCCGGGTGGACAAATCCGACGAGGACCCGGACGTGATGTCGGCCTTCCTGGGCCAGTTCTACGAGGACAAGCCGATCCCCAAGATGGTCCTGCTTAACGTCGAGCCCTCCGACAAGGATCTGCTTTGCGAGGCCTTCTCGATGAAGGCCGGCCGCAAGGTGGAGATCGCCCGGCCGCAGCGCGGCGAAGAGCGCGACCTCGTGGAGCACGCTCTCGTCAACGCCCGCGAGGCGCTGGGCCGCAAGATGGCCGAGAGCTCGGCGCAATCCAAGCTGCTGGCCGGCGTCTGCGAGGCCTTCGGCCTGGAGGCGCCGCCCGAGCGGATCGAGGTCTACGACAACTCCCACATCATGGGCACGAACGCCGTCGGCGGGATGATCGTCGCGGGCGCCGAGGGTTTCCAGAAGAGCCAGTACCGGAAGTTCAATATTCGCTCGACGGAGATCACGCCCGGCGACGACTTCGGGATGATGAAGGAGGTGCTGCGCCGGCGGTTCGGCCGCCTCGTCAAGGAAGAGGAGGAGGGCGCCGACGCCGTCCGTCCGGACCTGGTGCTGATCGACGGCGGCGCGGGCCAGGTGGGCGCAGTCATGGAGATCATGGCCGACCTGGGCGTCGACGACATCCCGGTGGTGGGCGTCGCCAAGGGGCCGGACCGGGACGCCGGTCTCGAGCGGTTCTACATTCCCGGCAAGCCCTACTTCATGCTCGAGCCGAAGAGCCCGGTCCTCTATTACCTCCAGCGCCTGCGCGACGAGGCGCACCGCTTCGCGATCGGCAGCCACCGCACGCGCCGCTCCATGGACCTGAAGAAGAACCCGCTCGACGAGATCGACGGCGTCGGGCCCGCCCGGAAACGCGCCTTGTTGCACGCCTTCGGCTCCGCCCGCGGCGTCAGCCGCGCCTCTGTCGACGATCTGGCCAAGGTCGAGGGCGTGTCCGAGGCCCTCGCCCAGCGCATCCACGACTTCTTCCGGAGGAGCTAGGGGGTCACCCCGAAGCGGGCGCAGCTGGCAAAGCCGCCCCGCCCATGTCCGCGACGCCGCCGGCGACGCGAGCGGGTGAAGTGCGTTGTGCCTGTCGCCGTCATCGCCATAGTGGCGGCGGACGGAAGAGACCCTCGATGAAGCACCTGCCGAACATCCTGACCTCGATGCGCCTGGTCCTGGCGCTGTTCATGTTCGTGGCGCTGGCGGCCGCTTCGGGGTCCGTGCCGGGCCTCGCCGACCGCCTGACGCCGGAGACTCAGTTCGGGCTGGAGCGCTGGGCGGTCTATGCCTTCGTGATTGCGGCGGTGACGGACTTCTTCGACGGCTGGCTGGCGCGGAAGCTGAACGCCACCTCGGTGTGGGGTGCGATCCTCGATCCCATCGGCGACAAGGTGCTGGTCTGCGGGGCGGTGCTGGGCCTGATGGCGCTGGGGCCCCAGCCGATGGTCGTCCTGCCGGCGGGCCTGATCCTGTTCCGTGAGTTCACCGTCAGCGCATTGCGCGAAGTGGGCGCCGGCAAGGGCGTGAAGCTGCCCGTCACCATGCTGGCCAAGTGGAAGACGACCGTCCAGCTCACCGCGCTGGCGCTCGAGCTGATCGTGGCGGCCTGGGGCGCCTTCTCCCTGCCCGAGGACCCCGCCATCCGCGGCCCCGCCACCCTGGCCGCCCACGGCCTCTTCTGGATCGCGGCGATCATCACCCTGGTCACCGGCGCCCAGTACTGGGAGCAGACGCGGAAAGCGCTGTCCTAGGCCTTGGGCAGCGGGGCCGTCGGCTTGCCGCTGTTCCACTCGCTCTCGATCGTCACATCGATGTTGTCGCCGACGCCGAGGTTGTTCCCGGGCGCGGGCAGTCCATAGGCGATGCCGAAGTCCGAGCGGCGGATCGAGGTCTTCGCCGAAAAGCCCACGCGCGCGCCATCGAAGGGGTTGGCCGCATAGCCGCCGTTGAAGGTGGTGTGCAGGACCACCGGTTTGGTCACCCCGTGCAGGGTGAAGTCCCCGGTCACGTCCGCGGTATCGGCGCCGGTCCTCACGACCTTGGTCGAGCGGAAGGTGATCTCGGGATACTGGCCCGCGTCGAGCCAGGTCTTGCCCAGCAGGGTCTCGCGGAAGCCCTTCGGCGGCGAGGGGATGATCAGCGACGTCGGGTCGATGGTCGCGGTGACGCTCATCGCCTCGGGATGTGCGGGATCGAACTGCAAGGTCCCGTCCAGCTTCGCGAACTCGCCGGTGTATTTCGAGAAGCCGAGATGGCTGAGACGGAAGACTACCGTCGAGTGGTTCTTGTCGAGGGTGTAGGCGGCGGCCGGCGCGGTCGTCTTGGCCGGATCGGCGATGACCGGCTCGCCCTTCTCGGCGGCGGACGGCGCCGCGGCCGCCTGGGGCGCGGGGGCGTCGCCGCCCGCGCCAGGCTTGCTGCAGCCCGCCAGCGCAAGCGCGGCCAAAGCTGTGGCCGCGACGAGCGGCCTCGCAACAGTCGTCATGAACTCTCCCCGACTTGCCCGGTGCGACCTTGCCTCAGGCCCTGGGCGTGTTGAAGGCCCAGATGACGCCGAACGGATCCCGCACCTGGCCATAACGCGCGCCCCAGAACATGTCCGCGACGGGATTCACGACCTCGGCGCCCGCCTTGATGGCGCGATCGGCCCAGGCGTCGGCGTCGTCCACTTCCAGCGTCAGCGAAAATCCGGCGGGCGGGACCCACGGGTGGCCGTGTTCGGGATAGGCGTCGGAGAGCATCACCGAGGCGCCGTTGATGTAGAGGTGGATGTGCATGAACTTGCCGTCCGGCCCGCCCATGCGCGCGACCTCCTGGGCGGCGAAGGCGCGCTGGTAGAACGCCGATGCCCTGGCAGCGCCGTCCACGGTCAGGTAGGGCGAGACCCCGCTCTTCACTTGCGGCAGCGGCTGGGCCTTGGGCGCTTCGAGGGTATCTGTGGTCATGGTCGTAGCCTCCAGTTTGCACTCCCAGGACGAACAATGTTCGACGATCCCGACATCGGCGTGAACATCAGGCCACGGTCCCGTCCGCCAGCCGGTCGAGGTGCATGCGGATGTGCGCCGCCTCCGCGGCGGTGTTGGCGAGCGCGATGGCGTGGTTGAAGGCGATGCGCGCCTCGTTCGTCCGGCCCAGGTCGGTGAGCAGCGCGCCTTTCAGGCCGAAGTAATGGAAGTAGCCGCCGAGCGGAGTCTCCAATGGCTCGATGAGCGAGAGGGCGGCGGCGGGACCCGCGACCTTGCTCACCGCGACGGCGCGGTTGAGCGTGATCACCGGCGAGGGCGTCATCCGCTCCAGCGCGGAATAGAGCCGCTCGATCTGTCCCCAGTCGGTCTCGTCCGGGGTCGCGGCGCGCGCGTGCAGGGCGGCGATGGCGGCCTGCACCTGATAGGGCCCCGGCGCATTGTGGCGCATGGCCTTGTCGAGGAGTGCCAGACCCTCGGTGATCAGCTCGCGGTTCCAGAGCCTGCGGTCCTGGTCGTCGAGCAGGATGACCTCGCCTTCGCGGTCGAAACGGGCGGCCGCGCGCGAGTGCTGCAGGACCATCAGCGCCCCCAGCCCCATCACCTCGGGCTCGGACGGGAAGAGGCGCTGCAGCAGCCGGGCCAGCCGGATGGCTTCGTCGCAGAGCGGGATGCGAGCGGCGGCGTCCCGGGCGGCCGTGGAATAGCCTTCGTTGAAGACCAGGTAGATCATTGCCGCGACCGCGGCGAGGCGCGCGTCGCGTTCCTCAGGGCTGGGCGTCTCGAAGGGCGTCTCGGCGCGGCCGACCTGGCGCTTGGCGCGCGTTATGCGCTGCTCCATCGCTGCCTCCGACACCAGGAAGGCGCGGGCGATCTGCTTCACCGACAGCCCGGAGACCACGCGTAGCGCCAGAGCGATCTGCTGGGTGGCGGGCAGCTGCGGATGGCAACAGATGAACAGCAGCCGCAGGATGTCGTCGCGGTAGTTCGCCCCGTCCAGCCGTTCCGCCATCGGCGTCTCGACGTCGTCGAGGTCGGAGAGCGCCTCCTCGGGGGGAAGGTCCTCCAGTCGGCGGGCCTTGCGCTTGGCGTCGAGGGCGGCGTTGCGCCCGACCATGATCAGCCACGCGGCGGGATCGCGCGGCGGCCCGTTCTGCGGCCAGGCCCGCAGCGCCCTGA
>JAGWSE010000276.1 GCA_028869395.1 Alphaproteobacteria bacterium
CACGCCGCCCTGCGCCTGATAGTGCCGGAAGCCCAGGGCCTCGAAGAAGTCCATGTCGACGATGGAGGCGCCCGTCGAGACGATCGCGTCGATCATCCCGTAGGTCACCATGTCGCGATAGATGTGCATGCAGCCGGCCGCGCTGGTCGACCCGGCGAGGGTGAGCCAGGTGGAGCAGGCCTGATCTTCCAGGGCCATGGAGAAGATGTCGGCCGCACGCGCGGTGTCGCGGCTCGTGAAGCTCATCTTGCGCATGGAATCGATCACCGGGCGCGCGTCGTACTGATCGATCGCCACATGCTCGACGGTGTTGGCCAGCAGTTCGGCCTTGCGGTTGGACGGCTTGGAAGGAGCGTTCATGACCTTCGTTCCCTTGGGTTTGAGCGCCCGTCCAAAACAAGGACGCGGCCGGGACGGAGCGACCGGCCGCGCCTATGACACTTCCTGCGGAGGGCCTGTTACCGCCGCCGGCGCTTCTTGCCGGCCGAGCCCTTGGGCCGCGACAGGCGCACGACCTTGCGATCCTCCTCCTCCCGCTCGCGCGGCAGGCGGATGGAGCGTCCGGCCAGCCCGAACATGGAGGCCATCGGCGCGTCTTCAACTGCGACCGTTTCGGCGTCGCCGAAGCCGTTGAAGCGCGTGTTCATGGCGATGCCGTACGCGCCCAGCATGCCGATTTCCACGTAGTCGCCTTCGCGGACGTCCTCGGGAAGCCAGAACGGGCCCGGCATGTGGTCGAGCGAATCGCAGGTCGGCCCGTAGAAGCGAAAGGGCTTGAGGGGACCCTCGACCTCATTGGCTTCGCCCGCGCCGCCGCGCATCAGCTTCACCGGGAACGGCCACTTCGCGTGAGCGGCGTCGAACAGGCTGCCGTAGCTGCCGTCGTTCAGATAGAGCGCGTCGCCCTTCTTCAGCTCGACCTTGACCAGCACCGAGGAGGCTTCGGCCACCAGGGCCCGGCCGGGCTCGCACCACAGCTCGGTGTCCTCGTGGACCATCATGTCGGCGAACCCGCGGTGGATGGAGTCGGCGTAGTCGGCCATCTGCGGCGGCACCATGCCCGGATAGACCGATGGGAAGCCGCCGCCCACGTCGACCACGTCGACCATGACGCCGGCGCGCACGATGGCGCGGCTGGCCTGGGCCATGGCCGCCTGGAAGGCGGTGGGGCGCATACACTGGCTGCCCACGTGGAAGGAGACACCCATTCGGTCCTGGGTGGCTCTGCGGGCGGCGAGCAGAAGGGCCGGGGCCTCGTGCGGCTCGCAGCCGAACTTGCCCGAGAGCGAATAGGCCGCCCCCTCCGCGGAAACCGCCAGGCGCACGATCAGCGAGAGGTCATCCGCGCCGCCGGTGGCCTCGAGGATCTTGGCGAGTTCCTCGTGGGTGTCGAGCGCGAAGGTCTTCACCCCCTGATCGAAATAGGCCTGGGCGATGGCGGCGCGGCTCTTCACCGGATGCATGAAGGCCATCCGCGCGCCGGGCGCGTGGCGGGCCACCAGTTCGATCTCGGGCACGGAGGCCACGTCGAAGGACGCGACGCCGTTGTCGGCGAGCGTCTCGATCACCCAGGGCGACGGGTTCGCCTTCACGGCGTAGAACACGTCACCTTTGAAATTGTCCTGGAACCAGCGCGCCGCTACGGCCACCGCGCCCGGTCGCGCAAGGGCGACAGGACGCTCCGGGGACCGCTCGCGGACCAGGTCCAGGGGCGTATGGTACGTGTGCACCTCACGCAACCCCCAACTGCATTGTTGAACCCAGACCGGCGTTAGCAGCGCTTTTTAGGACATCGGGTCCGCCGGAAGACGCGCACATAGGGATATAACGGCTTCGTGTAAAGACTCTTACGTTGCGACCCTTGGCCTCTTCTCGGAAAACCCTGATATGCGGCCTGGATTTTCGGGGATGCCGCGCGCTCGCCCGAAGAAAGTCGGGCATTGGCGAGGCTGGTTTCATAGGTCGAAGACGCTCCTTCTGCGGGACGCCGGCGTCTGGACCGCCACGCCGGACCTGGATTATTCGCTGCGATGTCGCCGTCGGCGGCGGCGCCGATAGAGGACGGATTCGTCCAACGCCGCCTGTCTCCGGCCCGTCTTCCTGAAGGAGGCCCGACATGACGCGCCGCCGCTTCGCCGGGCTTGTCGGGTTGGGTCTGGCCCTGGCGCTCGCCGCCTGTAGCCGCAGGCCCTCCACGGTCGGCGGCGGACCCAGCGAGCTGACTTTCTCGATCGCTTCCGTAGAGGGTGCGCCGGAGGCGAAGGACTGGCGCCCGCTGCTCGACGACCTGTCGGACCAGATCGGGGTCAAGGTGAAGCCGGACTTCGCCGCGTCGGAGGCCTCCGCGGTGGAGGCCATGCGGGCCGGGCGCGTGCAGGCCGGATGGTTCCCGGCGGATCCGGCGCTGGAGGCCGTGCGCCGGGCCGACGCCGAGGTGCTCGCCCGCGTCGTTCAGGCGGACGGCGAGGCGGCCTACGAATCCGTTCTGATCGTCAGGAAGGGCTCGGGCGTCACGCTCGACAAGGTGCTGGCCTGCGGACGTCGGCTCACGCTCGGCCTGGGCGAGCCGAACTCAACGCCGGAGCGGGTGGCGCCGATGGCCTATCTCTTCACCCCGAAGGGAATCGATCCGGCCAAGTGCTTCAAGCGGGTCCGAAGCCTGGACGAGCAGGCCGACATTTTAGCCGTCGCGAAGGGCGGGCTCGACGTGGCGACCAGCAACACCGTCGGCCTGATCTACGCCCAGCGCGAGCACCCGGAGCTGGTGGCGAAGCTGGAGGTGATCTGGACCTCTCCGCCGCTTCCGGAATCGGCGATCCTGGTGCGCAAGGACCTCGATCCGGCGGTGAAGGAGAAGATCCGTCAGTTCCTGCTGACCTACGGGACCGGCGCAGGGCGTCAGGCCGAACATCAGCGGCAGGTCCTCGCCGGGCTGGACTACGGCGGCTTCAGGCCGGCTGACGAAAGCTATCTCGATCCGGTGCGCGAGCTGGAGGCGGCGGAGGCGCTTGCGGAGGCCCGCCGCTCCGGCGACCGGGCCAGGCTCGCCGCGGCCCAGAAGTCCTTCGATGAGATCCACGCCGCCGCCGCCCAGAAGCGGGCGGCGCATCCGGACCTCTGACGCAGGCCGCTAGGCGGCTTCCGGCCGCCGGCGGCGCACGCGGGCCAGCCGGCGCAGCCTGCGCCAGAAGCGGGTCTTCTCGGGCTCGGGATAGGGCTGGAGGTTGCGAACGAAATCCTCGGCGCAGGCGCGCCAGGAGAATTTCTCGGCAAAAGCGCGCACCTGCCGCCGATCGAGCTTCAGCGCCTCGAGGCAGGCCTCGCGCAGGCCCTCGGTCGGCGAGTGGGCGAGCGCGCCGGCGCCGGAATTCGGGATGATGTCGATGGGGCCGGGCGCCGGATAGGCCGCCACCGGCGTGCCGCAGGCCATGGATTCCAGAAGCACCAGGCCGAAGGTGTCGGTGAGCGAGGGGAAGACGAATACGTCGGACGAGTTGTAAGCGGCCGTCAGGTCATCCCCGGACTTCGGACCGGTGAAGACGACCTCGGGATACTTGGCCCGGAGCTCGTCGAGCTGGGGACCCGGTCCGACAACGACCTTCGTGCCCGGCAGGTCGAGCCCGAGGAAGGCTTCGATGTTCTTCTCCACCGCGACGCGGCCTACGTAGAGGAAGATCGGTTTGGCGAGATCGGCGAAAATGTCCGGGTCGCCGTCCTTGCGCGGGTGGAAGACCTCGGTGTCGACGCCGCGCGACCACGACGAGATGTTGCGGAATCCGTGGCTGGCGAGCTCGTCGCGCATGGTGGGCGTGGCCACCATCACCCGGCCCGACGGCTTGTGGAACCACTTCATGTAGGCGTAGCCGGCGGCCAGCGGCAAAGGCAGCCGCGCCGAGACGTATTCGGGAAAGCGGGTGTGGTAGCTGGTGGTGAACGGCAGCTTCCACTCCACGCAAATGCGCCGGGCGGCGAGCCCGATCGGGCCTTCCGTGGCGATGTGGATCGCTTCTGGCTCGAACGCCTTGAACCGCTCCTGCACAGGCTCGTAGGCGCCGATGGCGACCTTGATCTC
>JAGWSE010000277.1 GCA_028869395.1 Alphaproteobacteria bacterium
CTGCCGCAGATGATCGCCGGGCGCAGCCGCAAGGTCGCCCGCCAGCGGGCCGAGCAGCTGCTGGCGGAACTCGGCCTCTCCGAGCGCTGGGACCACCAGCCGGCGCAGCTTTCCGGCGGTGAGCAGCAGCGGGTCGCCATCGCCCGCGCGCTGGCCAACGCCCCGCGCCTGCTGCTGGCCGACGAGCCGACGGGCAATCTCGATCCCACGACCTCCGCCGGCGTCTTCGAGAACCTCTATGCGCTCGCCCGCAGGACCGGCGTCGCCGCCTTGGTCGCCACCCACAATCTCGAGCTCGCCCGCCATATGGACCGCATCGTCGCGCTCAAGGACGGCCACCTGGAGGAGCAGGCGAAGGCGCCAGCCTAGAGCGGCTTCGGCGTCCGGCGCGGGCGTCCCCAGGACAGCCTGGTCTCGGTGCGGAATGCGGTCCGCCCATCGCGGGCATGCGGTGCGAGCACGGCGCGCAGATCCGCGTCGAACGCCTCCGCCAGCGGCCCCATTTTGACTCGCGTCCAGGTCGCCCGGGAGTGTTCCCCATCGATCAGGTCCTCGATCCGCATCTCGCAGTCGCCCGCGATCGTTTCGGAGCCCTCGACGTCGATCCAGGTTTCGTGCGCGCGAGCCCGGGCGACGAACTCGGGGCTGTTCCACACCCCGCCTTGCCGCTCGACCCAGCGGACGAGGACGGCGCGATAAGCCTCCATCCACTCGGCCTCGGCGGGGCCGTCACCCTCGACGATGGCGATCCGGGCGCCCTTCGACAGCAGATCGGCGAGCCTTGGGAACACGACGGCGTGTCGCATCCAGTGGATGCTCGCGCCCGCGACGGCCAGATCGACAGGTCCTTCGATCTCGGCATCTTCCGCCAGGCTGTTGATCCACAGGATGTTCCGCTGAGGATTGACTCGCCGGGCGTGCGCCAGCATCGGCTTGGCGGGATCGATGGCCGTCACGGCCGTGAAAAGCCTCGCCAGGCCGCCCGTCAGCTTGCCCGTGCCACAGCCGAGGTCGACGGCCGCGCCGCGAACGGGCGCGAGCTCGGCCAGGTGCGCGAAGAGCGCCGGCGGATAGGGCGCACGGCCGGCGTAGGCCCGCGCCACGTCCGCGTCGTCGAAATCCCGCCCGCTGTTCTGCACCGGCGCGTCGATCATCCGTCCACCGTGCGTGCCGTGTCCCACCTTGACAACGAGAACAAAGAGGGAATAGGAACATTCAACGAACATCCACAGCAGGAACGTCGCACATGGTTCGCTTCGCCCGGGAATCGCTGGCCTTTATGTCGGTCGCGAGCTTTGTCTGGATGATGTGCGTCGTGGCGGTCCACCTCGGGTGATCCGCCATGCGGATGGGGGAGTTGGCCACGGTGAGCGAGACGAACGACGGCTTCGTCCATCTGCGTGTCCGCTCAGCCTATTCGCTCCTCGAGGGCGCCATCAAGGCCGACAAGCTGGGTGATATGGCCAAGGCGGCGCAGATGCCGGCCGTGGCGCTCACCGACCGCGGAAATCTGTTCGGAGCCCTCGAGTTCTCCGTCGTGACCAAGGGCGCGGGCGTGCAGCCGATCATCGGCTGCCTGCTGCCCGTCAGCGGCATCGGCGAGAGGCCGCCGGAACGCTGGGCCAAGGCCCCCTGCATCGTGCTCCTTGCCCAGAGCGAGCGGGGCTACCTTAACCTCACCGAGCTTTCGTCCGCCGCCTACCTGGAGATCGAGGCGGCGGAGGAGCCACACGTTTCCTGGGAGAAGGTCTGCGCGCACGCCGAGGGTCTGATCCTTCTCTCCGGCGGCCCTGACGGCCCGGTCGACCATCTTCTCGCGGCGGGCAAGGTCAAGGAAGGCCGCGCGGCGCTTTCGGAAATGCATCGCGTCTTCGGCGATCGCTTCTACGTCGAGCTACAGCGGCACGGCTTGCCTTCGGAAGCCGCCGCCGAGGGCGAACTGGTGCGCTTCGCCTATGAGACGGATGCCCCGCTCGTGGCCACCAACGACGTCTACTTCAAGTCGGCGGCGATGTATCGGGCGCACGAAGCGCTGCTCTGCATCGCCGACGGGGCCTTCATCGGTCAGGACGAGAGGCGCCGGATCACCGCCGAGCACTGGTTCAAGCCGGCGTCCGACATGCGCGCGCTGTTCGCCGACCTTCCGGAGGCCTGCGACAACACCCTCGATATCGCCCGGCGCTGCGCCTTCATGGTCGCCAAGCGCGATCCTCTGCTGCCCAGCTTCCCCACGGAGGGCGGCCGCTCGGAGGCTGACGAGTTGGCGCACCAGGCGCGTGAGGGGCTGAAGGCCCGCATGGCAAAGGGCCAGGCCAACAAACATCCGCCTGAGGACTACGAGGCCAGGCTGGAGCGGGAGATCGGGGTGATCACCCAGATGGGTTTCCCCGGCTACTTCCTGATCGTGTCCGACTTCATCAAATGGGCGAAGGCGAGGGGAATTCCCGTGGGGCCCGGCCGCCGGCCATTCGCCGGAGGACTATGCGCGCCGGCTCGAGTTCGAGCTCGACGTCATCGCGAAGATGGACTTTCCCGGCTATTTCCTGATCGTGGCCGACTTCATCGTCCACGCGAAGCGCGCCGGCATCCCGGTCGGCCCGGGCCGCGGCTCGGGCGCGGGCTCGCTGGTCGCCTATGCGCTCAAGATCACGGATCTCGACCCACTGCGCTTCGCGCTGCTGTTCGAGCGCTTCCTCAATCCCGAGCGCGTGTCGATGCCCGACTTCGACGTCGACTTCTGCCAGGACCGGCGCGACGA
>JAGWSE010000278.1 GCA_028869395.1 Alphaproteobacteria bacterium
CGACCAGGTGCTGCATGCGGGTGTGCGCTCGATCACCGATCTGATGGTGCTGCCGGGCCTGATCAATCTCGACTTCGCCGATGTGCGCTCGGTCATGTCCGATATGGGCAAGGCCATGATGGGCACCGGCGAGGCCGTGGGCGACGACCGCGCGCTGATGGCGGCCCAGAACGCCATCCAGAACCCGCTCCTCGACGAGGTGTCGCTGAAGGGCGCCAAGGCCGTGCTGGTCAATGTGACCGGCGGCCTCGACATGACGCTGCTCGAAGTCGACGAGGCGGCCAACGCCATCTCCGAGCAGGTCGATCCGGAAGCCAACATCATCTTCGGCGCCGCCTTCGATCCCAGCCTCGACGGCATGATCCGCGTGTCGGTGGTGGCCACCGGCATGGACGGCGCCTCGATCGCCGCCATCGAGCCGAAGCCCGAGCGCCGCACGGTCGCGGTCGCCCAGCGCGCCGCCGAGCCCGCGGCGGTCGAAAATGTCGCCCCCGAACCGGCCCCGATCGCGGCGTTCGCCGAGCCGGCCCCGGCCGTCGAGATCGTCGCCGAGCCTGCCACCTCGCTTCCGGTGGAAGAGGAGCAGCCCGACCTCTACGCCGCCGCCGCGGCGACCAGGTCTGCCCCCACCGTGACGCGGATCGTGGATCCCTCCGTGGCCGACGACGAGGAGGACATCGACGACGAGCCGCTGTTCACGGAGCCCGCCTTCGAGTCGCGGCGTCCGCGCAGCGGGTTCCTGTCGCTATTCGGCGGCCGCGCGCGCTACGACGCGGCGGTCTCGGCGCCTGGCCCGAGGGCGTCGGCCCGCGGCGGCGCCATGCCGCTTGAAGCCGTCCAACCGGAGGCCGAGGCCGAGTCGGCCGAGGACCTGGAGATCCCCTCTTTTTTGCGGCGCCTCGCCAACTAGGGCGACGCTGACAACATAGGCGAATGCCGGGCCGGGCCCCGGCTTGATACAAACCTCCCGGGGCGATCCTTCCCGGGAGGTTTTTCATGGATCACGACCATCTCATCACGGTGCGCCCGGTCGCCGGCGGCTGGCGTGTGGCGCTGGATGACCTCCAGCCCCTGATGTTCCTCTCCGGTCGCAAGGCCGAGCAGCACGCCCGGATCCTCGCCGCCCACCTGGCCGAGATCGGCGACCGGGCCCTGGTGATGATCCACGACCGCGCCAGCGTGCTGGTCGGCCTGCAGGTGTTCTGAGCCTGACCCCCCTCCCCGAAGGGGAGGGGACGGCGGCCCCGTTAACGCTCCCAAAACGTAACACTGCGAAACACGAAGTGCTTTGCTGCGGCGCCACAATCACCTTAGCCGGTGGGTTGGGGACGTCAGCTTGGTCGGCTTGCGCCGGCGACCATTGGGAAAGACCTTAGCGTGGCCGCAGAGGCGTTTCAGCATACCGTCCGTTCGCCTGCCCTGTTCGCGGGCGTGGGCGTCCACACCGGCGCCCGTACGCGCGTGGCCGTGCGTCCGGCTCCCGTGGATACCGGCATCGTCTTCGTCCGCACCGACGTGAGGGAGGCGGACAGCGTGGTCCTCTGTGCGCCGCACACCGTGGTCAAGACCCAGCTCGGCACGGTCATCGGCAACGAGGCCGGCGTCACCGTCGCCACCATCGAGCACCTGATGGCGGCCCTCGTCATGCTGGGGGTCGACAACGCCGTGGTCGAGCTCGACGGGCCGGAGATGCCGATCATGGATGGCTCGTCGCTGCCGTTCGTGAAGATCCTCGACCGCGCGGGCTTGCGCACCCAGGACGCGCCGCGCCGGTTCATCGAGATCCTGGAGACCGTCGAGGTCGCCGACGGCGACAAGCGCGCCGCCCTCCGCCCCGCCGAGGGCTTCGAGGTGGCCTTCGAGATCCGCTTTCCGACCGCCGCGATCGGGACCCAGGCCATCGACATGGCCATGGACGGCCAGGCCTTCCGCGACGAGCTCGCCGACTGCCGGACGTTCGGTTTCCTGCATGAGGTCGAGCACCTGCGCAGCCTGGGCCTCGCCCGCGGCGGCAGTCTGGAGAACGTGGTGGTCATCGAGGACGACCGCATCCTCAACCCCGAAGGCTTGCGCCGCCCGGACGAGTTCGTGCGCCACAAGGCGCTCGACGCCATCGGCGATCTCTACGTCCTGGGCGGACCGATCCTCGGCCGCTTCGAAGGCGAGCTGGCCGGTCACGCGATCAACAACCTGCTGGTCCGCGCCCTGGCGGCCCAGCCGACAGCCTGGCGCTGGCGGACCTTCGCAGAGGCGCTGAAGGAAGCGGTCTGACAGGCCGCGAACCCCATGTAACGCGCTGCTGCGCGGTTCGGTTCCATCACGATTTTTCGCGCGTCTTCAGGGACTTGGAAGTCCCGGTATGCCTTTCCGTGGTCCGGTCGTCCCGCTAAGACGTTCCGTTTGCTGGAGCGTACGGGGCCTCGCGGATGAGTGTGGACGACACGCCGGATCTGGCGCGCGCGCCCGAGGGTCTGTTCCCCGGCGGCGGAGAGCTCGGCCGATTGATCCGCGAGCACGACTGGGCGAAGACCGCGCTCGGCCCGCCTGCGCGCTGGCCGCAGAGCCTCAGGACCGCGGTCCGCATCATGCTCTCGTCGCGCCAGCCGATCTGGATCGGCTGGGGCAGGCCGCTGATCTACTTCTACAACGACGCCTACAAGTCGATCATCGGCGGCAAGCATCCTTGGGCGCTCGGCCGCCCGACCTCCGAGGTCTGGCGCGAGATCTGGCCGGATATCGGCCCCATGCTCGACACCGCCATGGGCGGCGTCGAAGGCACCTACGTCGAGGAACAGCTCCTCATCATGGAGCGCAACGGCTATCCGGAAGAGACCTACTACACCTTCTCCTACAGTCCGATCCCCGACGACGACGGCAAGCCGAACGGCATCTTCTGCGCTAACACCGATGACACCCAGCGGGTGATCGGCGAGCGGCAGCTCTCCCTGCTTCGGCAGCTCGCAGCCGACACCGTCGATGCGCGCACCTGGACCCAGGTGTGCGAGCGCGCCATGGAGGCGCTGGCCACCGACCCCCGCGACGTCACGTTCGCCCTTCTCTACATGGGCGCGGCCGACAGCGGGGAGCTCGCGCTCGCAGCCTCAACGGGCATCGATCCCGGTGGGCCGGGCGCGCCGCCCGTGCTCTCCGCCGAGAGCGACGGCCCATGGCCCGTGGCGCAGGTCATGCGGACCCACCAGCCGGCGCTGGTCCGGGATCTCGCCCGGATCATCGGCCGCCCGCCGCCCATGGGCGCCTGGGATCGGCATGGCGCGCAGGCGGCGGTGCTGGCGATCCCCTCGTCCGGCGAGTCGGGTCGCAGCGGCGTCCTCGTGGTAGGCCTAAATCCCTATCGGCTCTTCGACGACAACTACGCCGGCTTCCTCGGGCTCGCCGCCGGCCAGATCGCCGCCGCCATCGCCAACGCCGACGCCTACGAGGAGGAGCGCCGCCGCGCCGAGGCGCTGGCCGAGATAGACCGCGCCAAGACCGCCTTTTTCTCCAACGTGAGCCATGAGTTCCGCACCCCGCTCACCCTGATGCTGGGCCCACTGGAGGACGTGCTCGCCGATCCCGCGGACGAGACAACACGCCAGCAGGTGGAACTCGCGCACCGCAACGGCGTGCGCCTGCTTCGGCTGGTCAACACACTGCTGGACTTCTCACGGATCGAAGCTGGCCGGGTGAAGGCGAGCTACGAGCCGGTCGACCTCGCCCGCTTCTCCGCCGAGATCGCTTCCAGCTTCCGCTCCGCTACCGAGAAGGCGGGTCTGCGCCTGGTCGTCGAATGCGAGCCACTGCCGCAGCCGGTCTACGTCGATCGCGAGATGTGGGAAAAGGTGCTGCTCAACCTGCTCTCCAACGCCTTCAAATTTACGTTCGACGGCGAGATCGGCGTGGCCGTGCGTCCCTCGCCCGACGGCGCCCAGGCCCTTGTGCAGGTGCGCGACACCGGCATCGGCGTGCCCGAAGACGAGCTGCCGCGCCTCTTCGAGCGGTTCCATCGAGTCGAAGGCGCCCGCGGCCGCAGCTTCGAGGGTAGCGGCATCGGCCTGGCGCTCGTGCAGGAGCTCGTCAGGCTGCACGGCGGCGAGATCTTCGCCGAGAGCCGGCTGGGCGAGGGGACGACCTTCACGGTGCGCCTGCCGTTCGGCGCCGCCCACCTGCCGGCCGAGCACGTCCGTCCGCAATCCTCGCCGGCGGTCGGCGGCGCGGCCGCGGAGGCCTACGTCGAAGAGGCGGTCCGCTGGCTCCCCGATCTGGAGGAGACGTTGGCGCCTACGGGCGGCGAGGCCCTGCCGATGGGCGGCTTCGCGCCGGCGCCAGGCAAGCGCATCCTGCTGGCTGACGACAACCCCGACATGCGCGAGTACGTGCGACGCCTGCTGGAGAGCCATGGCTATGCGGTGCAGGCCGTCGAGGACGGCATGGCTGCGCTGGAGGCGGCGCGTGAGGCCGCCCCGGACCTCGTGCTCACCGACGTGATGATGCCCAGGCTCGACGGCTTCGGCCTGCTGAAGGCGATCCGCGAAGCGCCGCTGCTCGCGGGCACGCCGGTGATCATGCTGTCTGCGCGGGCGGGCGAGGAAGCGAAGGTCGAAGGCCTCGACGCGGGCGCCGACGACTACCTCGTCAAGCCCTTCGCAGCACGCGAGCTGCTGGCGCGGGTCAACGCCAACGTCCAGATGGCCGCCGTCCGCCGCGAGGCCGCCCGCGCCGTGCTGCAGAGCGAGCAGCGCTACATGATGACCCAGGAGCGCCTGAGCCGCGCGCTCTCCACTGGCCGCGTGGCGGTCTATGACTGGCGCGTCGACGAGGACAGGCTGAGCATCCAGGGCCCGCTCGCCGAGGTGTTCGGTGTGGCGGCCAGCGACGCTATTCAGGGTCTGCCGCTGGACGCCTTCATGGACGGCATCCATCCCGAAGACCGACCTGCGACGGCTGCGCTGGTGGCCCGAACCGTCGAGACGGGGCAGCCCTTTGAGGCCGAGTACCGGGTGCTGGGCGCGGGCGAGCCCCGCACCGTCCTCTCCCGCGGCCTGATCGACACCACCGAGGACGACCGCAAGGTGTTCTCCGGCGTGCTCATCGACCTCACCCGGGAAAAGGCCGCGGAGCAGGCGTTGCAGGCGCTCAACGCCACCCTCGAGCAGCGCGTCCGCGACGAGGTCGCGCAGCGCGCCAAGGCCGAAGAGGCGCTGCGCCAGGCCCAGAAGATGGAGGCCGTGGGCCAGCTCACCGGCGGCGTCGCCCACGACTTCAACAACCTGCTCACCGTCATCATCGGCGGCTTCGACACCATCCGCCGATCGAGCCCCGACGACCAGGCGCGCATCCGTCGCGCCGTCGACATGGCCCTGCAAGGCGCACAGCGTGCGGCCAGCCTGACCGCTCGCCTGCTCGCCTTCTCGCGCCGACAGCCCCTCGACCCCAAGGCGCTGGACCTCAACCTGCTCGTCCGGGACATGACCGACCTGCTGCACCGTACGCTCGGCGAGACCGTCGAGCTGGAAGGCGTGCTGGCGCCTCGCCTGTGGTCCGTCGAGGTCGACCAGAACCAGCTCGAGAGCGCGATCATCAACCTCGCCGTCAACGCACGCGACGCCATGCCGGGCGGCGGCAAGCTCACCATCGAGACCGCCAACACCGCCCTGGACGCCAGCTACTCCGCCGTCGACGCAGAGGTGGTGCCGGGCCAGTACGTGATGGTGGCGGTCAGCGACACCGGCTGCGGCATGCCGCCTTCGACCTTGTCGCGGGTGTTCGAGCCCTTCTTCACCACCAAGGAGGTCGGCCGCGGCACCGGTCTCGGGCTCAGCATGGTCTACGGCTTCGTCAAGCAGTCGGGCGGCCACGTCACGATCTACAGCGAGGAAGGCCAGGGCACGACGGTGAAGCTTTACTTCCCGCGCCGCCACGGCAAGACCGACGCCGCCCGCGCCCCGGTCCAGCGCGCCGCTCCGCGCGCCAGCGAAGGCGAGGTCGTCCTCGTCGTCGAGGACAACGACGAGGTTCGCAGCTACTCCGTCCAGATCCTGAGCGAGCTCGGCTATGCTGTGCTTGAGGCCGCCCAGGCTGAGGCGGCGCTGGCCACCCTCGAGTCCGACACCCGCATCGACCTCCTGTTCACCGATGTCGTCCTGCCCGGGAAGACCGGCCGCATGCTGGCCGACGAGGCGCGCGCCCGCCGGCCGGGGCTCCGGATCCTCTACACCACCGGTTATTCGAAGAACGCGATCGTCCACCACGGGCGCCTCGATCCGGGCGTCCAGCTTATCAGCAAGCCCTTCACCTTCGAGGAGCTCGCCAATCGCGTGCGCGACGTCATCGATGCGCCCAGGCCGGGCTGATCGCGGCCGGCTGCGACCGCCCGTTCCGTTTGCGCCCATCGGCGCCTAGTGTAGAAGCTAGGTCACGCGTGGGGGGCCGCGCTCGGTCGTTTTGAGGTGAAGGTGATCGCTCTTCGGAATTCGTGGGCCCGGCCCGGACTGGCCGCCGCCCTCTGCGCCCTCGCCGTGGCTGGATGCGCCAGCAAAGCCAAGAAGGCCCCGACGCTCGCCTATGAAGAGCGGCCGGTGAACCTGCTCTACGACAC
>JAGWSE010000279.1 GCA_028869395.1 Alphaproteobacteria bacterium
CGCCTCGAAGCGCTCGAACAGTTCCTCGATGCGCGCGGCTTCGGCGGGCTTCAGGCGCTTGCGTTTGGGCGGAGTCGCGGGCTTGGCCATGGCGCGCGAAAATGGCCTGCACCGAGCCTCTTCGCCAAGGCGGATTCCGGCCCTATTTTCCAGGTCGATGCCGGGCCCCTTCTACATGGACGCCGAGATCCGCGCGAACCGCTCCCTTTCGGAGCGGGGGTTCATCATCCTGATCTCGGTGGTCACGCTCGCCAACTGCGCAAGCGCCGCGGTGTTCGTGGCCATGGGCGCGACCTTCGTGCCGATCTTCCTGGGCATCGACCTGCTGGCGGTGTTCCTCGCGTTCATGGCGAGCTTCCGCGCCGGCAAGAGGGTCGAGCGCGTGCAGGTGACCGCCCGCGACATCCGGGTCACGCGCGAGAGCCCGCGCGCCTCGCAGCTCGTCTGGGAAAGCCCAACGGCCTTCACCCGCGTCCGCGTTGAAAAGGATGATGGGCGCACGGTCGGCCTCAAACTCGCGCTCTCCGGCCGCGAGGTCGCCGTGGCGGCCGCGCTCAGCCCCCGCGAGCGCGCCGAATTCGCTCAGGCGCTCGAACGGGCCATCTGGCAGGCCAAGCGGGAGCGGGGGTGACGTTCCTCTCGCCGGAACGGTGCGAGTCCATGCTCAGAGGATGAACCGGCTGAGGTCCGCGTTCTGGGAGAGTTCGCCGACGCGGGCGTTCACATAGGCCGCGTCGATCGTGACGGTCTCGCCGGAGCGGTCGCCGGCGCCGAAGCTGATCTCCTCAAGCACCTTCTCCATGACCGTCTGCAGCCGCCGCGCGCCGATGTTCTCGACCGCGCCATTGACCGTCACGGCCGCGTCGGCCACGGCGTCGATGGCGTCCTCGGTGAAGGCGAGGGTCACGCCTTCCGTGGCGAGCAGGGCCTGGTGCTGGCGCACCAGGTTGGCCTCAGGCTCGGTCAGGATGCGGCGGAAGTCCTCGCGGGTCAGCGCCTTCAGCTCGACGCGGATCGGCAGGCGACCCTGCAGCTCGGGCAACAGGTCCGAGGGCTTGGCGACGTGGAAGGCGCCCGAAGCGATGAACAGGATGTGGTCGGTCTTCACCTGACCGTACTTGGTGGCGACGGTGGTCCCTTCGATCAACGGCAGCAGGTCCCGCTGCACGCCCTCGCGGCTGACGTCTGCCCCAACGCGTTCGTGGGCCGAGGCGACCTTGTCGATCTCGTCGATGAAGACGATGCCCTCACGCTCGGCGAGTTGCAGGGCTTCCTGCGTCAGCGCGTCCTGGTCGAGCAGCTTGTCGCTCTCCTCGGCGATCAGCGGCGTCCAGGCGGCGGCGACGGTGGTCTTGTGCGTCTTGGTGCGGCCGCCGAAGGCCTTGCCCAGCATGTCGCCGATGTTCAGCACCCCCATCGAGGCGCCGGGCTGGCCGGGTATGTCCATCATCGGCATGGCGGGGCCGGAGTCGGCGAGCTGCAGCTCGACCTCCTTCTCGTCGAGCTCGCCCGTCCGGAGTTTCTTGCGGAAGGCGTCGCGGGCGGCGACCGAACCCGGTCCCGTCAGCGCGTCCAGGATCCGCTCCTCGGCGGCAGCCTCGGCGCGGGCGCGCACGGCGGCACGGCGCTTCTCCCGCACCATCGCCAGCGCATTCTCCACCAGGTCGCGAACGATCTGGTCCACGTCGCGCCCGACGTAACCCACCTCCGTGAACTTGGTGGCCTCGACCTTCAGGAACGGAGCCTGGGCGAGCTTCGCGAGCCTGCGCGCGATCTCGGTCTTGCCGACGCCGGTCGGTCCGATCATCAGGATGTTCTTCGGAGTCACCTCCTCGCGGAGGTCCTCGGCGAGGTGGCGGTGGCGCCAGCGGTTGCGCAGCGCGACCGCGACGGCGCGCTTGGCCTCCGGATGACCCACGATGAAGCGGTCGAGTTCGGAGACGATCTCGCGGGGGGAAAACTCGGTCATCGGCTTCCTAGATAGGGACTCGGCGGCCGTCGTTCAGACGGTTTCGACCACCAGCTCGCGGTTCGTGTAGACGCAGATGTCGGCGGCGATCGACATCGCCTTGCGCGCGATCGCCTCGGCGTCGAGGTCGCCGTCCAGCAGGGCGCGGGCGGCGGCCAGGGCGTAGTTGCCGCCGGAGCCGATGGCTGCGACGCCCTTCTCCGGCTCCAGCACGTCGCCGGCGCCGGTGACGGTGTAGATCTCGTCCTTGCTGGCCACGATCAGCATCGCTTCCAGGCGTCGCAGGTAGCGATCGGTCCGCCAGTCCTTGGCCAGGTCCACGCAGGCGCGGGCGAGTTGTTCAGGATACTGCTCGAGCTTGGCCTCGAGCCGCTCGATGAGGGTGAAGGCGTCGGCGGTCGCGCCGGCGAAGCCCGCCACCACGCGGCCGCCGGCCAGGCGACGCACCTTGCGGGCGTTGCCTTTCACCACCGTCTGGCCCATCGACACCTGGCCGTCGCCGGCCACGACGGTTGCGCCGTCCTTGCGGACGGCCAAGATGGTGGTTCCGTGCCAGTCTGGGAATGCGGGCTGCGACATGGCCGTCGATGTGGCCAGCGCCTGAAGCGAGGTCAAGCCGGATGGTGTTCACCGACGTCGAGATCGAACGCTACGCGCGCCATCTGGTGCTGCGCGAAGTGGGCGGCCCCGGCCAGCAGAAGCTGAAGGGATCCAGCGCGCTGATCGTGGGCGCCGGCGGCCTGGGCTCGCCGGCGGCGCTCTATCTCGCCGCGGCGGGCGTCGGCACCCTGATCCTCGCCGATCCGGACGACGTCGACGTCTCGAATCTGCAGCGGCAGGTGATCTACACCGAAGACGACATCGGCCGGCCGAAGCCCGAGGCCGCCGCAGACCGCCTGGCCGCGCTCAACCCGCACATCTTCGTGGCCGGCTTCAACGGCGCCTTTACCGAAGACACCGCCGACGAGCTTGTCAGCGACGTCGACGTGGTCCTCGACGGCACCGACGACTTCGCCAGCCGCTTCGCCGTCAATGCGGCTTGCATCCGCCGGGGCAAGCCGCTGGTTTCCGGCGCGATCGGGCGCTGGACCGGGCAGGTGGGGGTGTTCACCGGGAAGCCCTGCTATCGCTGCCTGGTGCCGGAGATCCCGCCGGACGCGGAGACCTGCTCCGTCGTGGGCGTGGTGGGGGCGCTCGCCGGAGTCATCGGCTCGATGATGGCCGTGGAGGCGATCAAGCTGGTCACCGGGGCGGGGGAGCCGCTGGACGGCCGCATGATGATTTACGACGCGCTTGCGGGCGAGACGCGCACCGTCCGCGTGGGCCCTGATCCGGAGTGCCCGGTCTGCGGGGAAGGGGCCGCGTCCGGAGCCTAGCTAGCGCCGACGGCGGAGTTCCGCGTTGTGCGGTTGCTCGTCATTCCGGTCTGCGCATGAAACAACGTCAAGAGGTGCTCGACGGTCTGCGCGGCGTGGCGGCCCTCGCGGTGGTGGGCGTGCACGTGCTCGGCATCTTCTATTCCGACGCCCGCAATCCGCTGCATCATGCCGGCCTCGCGGTCGACTTCTTCTTCATGCTCACCGGCTTCGTCATCGCTCACACCTACGACGGTCGGTGGACGCGAATGAATGCAGGGCAGTTCTTCGCGCTGAGGCTACAGCGGCTGCATCCGCTGGTGGTCCTGGGCGCGCGCTCGGCCTGATCACCTATCTGCTGGACCCCTTTACCCCGCGCAGCGGCGGGCTCCCGCCGTGACGCTCGCCCTCGTCTACGCGCTGGGCCTGCTGCTCCTGCCCGCGCCGCCGCTCCCGAACCGCGAAGGCCAGACCCATGCACGGAACGGCCCGGCCTGGTCGCTCACCCAGGAGCACCTCGCCAACATCGCCTATGCCTTCATCGGACCGCGCATCGGCCGCCGCGGCCTGGTGGCCCTGGTGACAGCGAGCAGATTGGCCCTGGCGGCCCTGGGCGCATCGCACGACAGCCTGCAGATGGGTTGGGACTGGCCGAACCTCTGGGCGGCGCCCGTGCGCACGGCCTTCCCCTTCTACGCGGGCGTTTTGTTGCAGCGCTCGGGGCTGCGCCTGCGCGCGCCCGACGGCTGGCTGATGCTCTAGGCCGTTCTGGGACTGGTTTTCGTCGTCCCCGCGGCCCCGAGCCTGGCTGGCCTGCGCCTGAACGGGCTGTTCGAGGCCGCCATTGTGATCGGCCTCTTCCCGTCGTGATCGCGGCGGGCGCGGCGGCCGAGGCGCAGGGTGCGCTCGGGAAGCTGTGTCGCCTCTGCGGCCAGCTCTCCTATCCGATCTACATCATCCACTGGCCGATCGTGGGGCTGTTCTCGGATTGGGTCTGGGCCACGAGGCCGCCGCGCGCCGAGGCGCTGGCCGTCGGCGCGCCGGTCGTCCTCGCCCTGCCACTTCTCGCCTGGGCGGCGCTTAAGCTCTACGATGAACCGGTGCGCGCGTGCATTGCGGGGCGCAGGCAGGTCCCGCAACAGACGCTCGCCGGCGTAGGCGAAGGCGCGCGGCTTGCCGCCGGGCGCGCGCGGCGCTGAACTCGAGCTGCGGAGGACGCCATGGACCAGGACGCCTTCACCCGTGTCGACGCCTACCTCGTCGAAGCCCTGATCGACCGCGACGAGATTCTCGACCAGGCGCTTTCGGACGCCCGCGCCGCCGGGCTCCCGATGATCAACGTGGCCCCGAACCAGGGAAAGATGCTGCAATTGCTGGCCGAGATGGCCGGCGCGCGGCGGATCCTCGAGATCGGCACGCTCGCCGGCTACTCTGCCCTGTGGCTGGCCCGGGCGCTTGCGCCGGACGGCCAGCTGGTCACCCTGGAGGTCGAGCCGCGTCATGCGGAGGTCGCCCGCCGCAACATCGAGCGGGCCGGCTTTTCCGACCGGATCGAAGTGAAAGTGGGCGCAGCCCTGGAGCTCCTGCCGCGCCTCGAGGGCCCCTTCGATTTCGTGTTCATCGACGCCGACAAGCCCTCCTGCCCGGATTACTTCCAGGGCGCGTTGCGGCTCTCCCGCCCGGGGACGGTAATCGTGGTCGATAACGTGGTGCGCGGCGGCGGCGTCGCCGAGGCCCGCGGCGACGCCTCGGCGCGCGGCATCCGCCGCATGAACGAATTGATCGCCGCCGAGCCGCGGGTGACGGCCACCGCTGTCCAGACGGTGGGCTCGAAGGGCTGGGACGGCTTCTGCCTGATCAGGGTCGTGCGGTGAGCTTTTGCCGGCCCGCGGTCGCTGTGCTCCGCGCTCCCGATCCGGCGCGGGCTAGAGCATCTGCGGCAGCACCCGGTCCGGCGGCTTGTGGCCGTCCATCCAGGTGCGGATGTTTATGATCACCTTCTCGCCCATCTCGATGCGGCCCTCGATGGTGGCAGAAGCCATGTGGGGCAGCAGCACCGCGTTGGGCTGCTTCAGCAGCTTCGGGTTGATGGTGGGCTCGAACTCGAACACGTCGAGGCCGGCGCCCGCGATCTTGCCCTGATCGAGCAGCTCGGCCAACGCCTGCTCGTCGATGATCTCGCCGCGGGCGGTGTTGATCAGGATCGCATGCGGCTGCAACAGCTTCAGCCGCCGGGCTGACAGCAGGTGGTAGGTGGCCGGCGTATGGGGCGAGTGCACGGTGACGATGTCCATCCGCGCCAGCATCTGGTCGAGGCTGTCCCAGTAGGTCGCTTCCAGCTCCTCGGCGATGCGCGGCGAGACGGGCTTGCGGTTGTGATAGTGGATCTGCAGGCCGAACGCCTTGGCGCGGCGCGCCACCGCCTGGCCGATCCGGCCCATGCCGATGATGCCCAGGCGCTTGCCAGTGACGCGGCGGCCCATCATCCAGGTCGGCGTCCAGCCGAGGAAGCTGCCGGCCTGCACAGCCTGGGCGCCTTCCAGGATCCGGCGCGCGACCGCCATGATCAGGGCCATGGTCAGATCGGCGGTGTCCTCGGTGAGCACCCCCGGCGTATTGGTGACGGCGATACCGCGGGCGGTGGCGGCCGCCACGTCGATGTGGTCCACGCCCGCCCCGAAGTTTGCGATCAGTTTCAGCCGCTCGCCGGCCTTCTCCAGCAGCGCCGCGTCAATCTTGTCGGTGATAGTCGGCGCCAGGACGTCGGCGCGGCCGACGGCGTCCTCCAGCTGGGCCCGGTTCATCGGCTCGTCGGAAAGGTTGAGTTCGGCGTCGAACAGCTCGCGCATACGCGTCTCCACGGGGTCCGGGAGTTTGCGCGTGACGATGACTTTCGGCTTGCGGGCGGGCATGTCGGACCGGAAAAGGAGGTCGTCTTGTCTGTCGCGTCGCGGATCGACGCGCAAGGCTGGGCTAGAACCTCTAGCAAAGGGTCCATGGGCGGCCAAGGCGAGGCGCGAAGCGTGCGGGATGCGTTGAAGCGGGCGTTGGCGGCGGCGGTGGGCGGCGCCGTCCTGTGCACAGGACTTTCCGGAGCCTCCGCGGGGGCGGAACGCGAGACCCCCTCGGGCCTGCCGGTGCCGCGCTACATCTCGTTGAAATTCGACAAGGTGGACGCCCGAGCCGGGCCGGGCAGCGACCACAAGATCCTGTGGGTGTACCGAGCCAAGGGCCTGCCGCTGCAGGTGGTCGCCGAAACCTTCGACTGGCGCCGGGTCTGCGATCCGGAGGGCCATGTCGTCTGGGTGCACAAGCGGACCACCGAGGGCCGCCGCACGGTGATGAACACCACCGCCAAGCCGATGCCGCTGCTCGTCCGGCCGAAGGCGGGGGCCGGCGCGGCCGGCTATCTGAACCCGCGGGCGCTCGCCACGTTGGACGATTGCCAGAAAGGCTGGTGCAAGGTCCGCGTCCAGGGCGTCACGGGCTGGACTCCCGAGGGCCAGCTCTGGGGCACCTCGCCCGCGGTGCAATGCCATTGAGCCGGCGACGGCGGCCATGGTAGGGCCTGACGCCTGCCGGAAGAGGGTCTGGAACTGATCATGAGCGAAGCCGCACCTGTCCCGAAACGCCCGTCGCGCTTCGGAAAGGACGAGCTCCTGGCCTGCGCCCGGGGCGAGATGTTCGGCCCCGGCAATGCGCAGCTGCCGGCTCCGCCGATGCTGCTGTTCGATCGCATCACCCATATCACCGACGAGGGGGGTGATCACGGCAAGGGCTACATCGAGGCCGAATTCGACATCAGCCCGGACCTCTGGTTCTTCGACTGCCACTTCCTCGGCGATCCGGTGATGCCGGGCAGCCTCGGGCTCGACGCCATGTGGCAGCTGGTGGGCTTCTTCCTGGGCTGGATCGGCGGCAAGGGCCGCGGCCGGGCGCTCGGCTGCGGCGAGGTGAAATTCGCTGGCGAGGTCACGCCCGACATCAAGACCGTCACCTACAAGATCCAGATGAAGCGGGTAATCAACCGCCGCCTGGTGATGGGGATCGGCGACGGGGTTCTGGAAGCCGATGGCCATCCCATCTATTCGGCGGCGGACCTGCGCGTCGGCCTCTACCAGCGGACCTGAGCCGGGAGGGGAACACAAAACCATGCGTCGCGTCGTCGTGACCGGACTGGGCGTCGTCTCCTCGATCGGCGTCAACGCCAACGAGGTGACCGCCGCTCTGCGCGAGGCGAAGTCGGGCGTCGTCGCCGCGCCGGAGTACGCCGAGCTCGGCTTCCGCTCGCAGGTGCACGCCCCGCCGGGCCTTGACTGGGAATCCATGGTCGACCGGCGGGCAGCCCGCTTCCTTGCGCAGGGCACAGCCTACGGCCACGTCGCCATGGAACAGGCGATCGCCGACGCGGGTCTCTCCGAGGCCGAGGTCTCCAACGAACGGACAGGCCTCATCGTCGGCTCGGGCGGGCCGTCCACCCGCACCATCGTCGAGGCTGCCGAGATCGCCCGGACCAAGGGGCCGAAACGGGTCGGACCGTTCGCGGTGCCGAAGGCGATGAGCTCCGGCCCGTCGGCTACGCTCGCCACCTGGTTCAAGATCCGCGGCCTGAACTTCTCCATCTCGTCGGCCTGCGCCACCTCCACCCATTGCATCGGCGTGGGGTTCGAGCAGATCGCCATGGGCAAGCAGGACATGGTCTTCGCCGGCGGCGTCGAGGAGCTCGACTGGACCCTGTCGGTGTTGTTCGACGCCATGGGCGCCATGTCCAGCGGCTTCAACGACCGGCCGGCGGTGGCCAGCCGGGCCTACGACCGTGACCGCGACGGGTTCGTGATCGCCGGCGGCGCCGGTGTCCTAGTGCTCGAGGAGTACGAGCACGCCAAGGCGCGCGGGGCGAAGATCTACGCCGAGATCGTGGGCTACGCGGCCAACTCCGATGGCTACGACATGGTCGCGCCGTCCGGCGAAGGCGCGATCCGCTGCATGCGGATGGCCATGCCGGCCGACGGGCGGAAGATCGACTACCTGAACACCCACGGCACCTCCACGCCGGTAGGCGACACCAAGGAGATGGAAGCGGTCCGCGCGGTCTTCGGGGCCCAGCCGCCGATGATCTCCTCGACCAAGTCCCTGACCGGCCACAGCCTGGGGGCGGCGGGCGCGCAGGAGGCGATCTACTGTCTTCTGATGCTCAACAACGGCTTCCTGGCCGAGAGCGCTCACATCGAGAACCTGGACCCGGCCTTCGAGGACCTGCCGATCCTCAGGAAGCGCCTCGACCGGCAGGTCGAGACCGCCATGTCGAACTCCTTCGGCTTCGGCGGGACCAACGGCTGCCTGGTGATGAGCCGGGTGTAGGGATCAAGTCCTGGCTTCGCCGTAGAGATCGAGCTGCTGGCGCTCGAGCTCGGTGGCGTAGCGCCGAGTGACGTAGGCCTCGCCCACCAGCCCCAGCACACGGCCCTCCTCGTCGACGACCACGAGGTCGTCGGCCTCGGCCACCTCGAAGGCCCGCATGACCGCGCCGATGTCCTGGTCCGGCTGCAGCGTGGCGTTGCGGTTGATGGCGATCGTGGAGATCTTGGCGTCGGGCGACAGGTCGTCGGCGAACGCGGCGGCGGTCAGCACCAGTCCCGCATAGCGGCCGGTGTCATCGAGCAGCACCACCCGCGTCGTCGAACCCAGCGGGAAGCGGCGCCGGAACTCCGCGACGGTGTCGTTGGCCGAGAAGGTTCGCAGGTCCTGCCGCATCATCCGTCCGGCGGTCAGGGTGCGGATCCAGCCGATGTCGCGCACGCTGCGGATCGTCTCGCCGCGCAGGTGCAGGCGCCATGTGGAGAACGAGTAGCCGAACCGCTCGCGGACCACCGTGGAGGCGATGAGCGCCGCCGCCAGGGCGGCGGCTGCGACGCCGAAGTCGCGCGTGGCCTCCAGCACCAGGAAGCTCATCGTCAGCGGCCCGCCCACGATGGAGACGGCCAGCGCGCCCATGCCCACCAGCGCGGCGTTCTCGGAGGAGAGCTGCAGGTGCAGCGGCGAGATCATCAGCAGCTTGGCGTAGATCTGTCCCAGCAGGGTGCCGAGGAACAGAGAGGCGAAGAACAGGCCGCCGCGGAACCCGAACCCCAGTGCGGTCGCCGAGGCGGCGATCTTCAGGAAGAAGATGGTGACCAGGAAGGTGAGCGTCGCCCCGCCGAGCGCCAGGTCGAGGTGCAGCGCCCCGTGGCCTGAGGACATGATCTGCGGCGAGTAGAGCGCGTAGCAGCCGAGCAGCGCGCCCCCGATCATCGGACGGATGATCGCCGGGCCCGGCAGCATGCGCGCGCCCTGCTCCACGAGCGCGCAGAGCCGCATGATGGCAACGCCCACCAGCGCGCAGACGATGCCGAGGCCGGCGTAGAGCATGTAGGCCGCCGCGTCCGGCGCGCGCTCGGCCTGGATCTGGATCGAATAGGGGATGCCGCCCAGCGCCTGAGCCGAGAGGATGCTCGCCAGGCACGCCGCCGCGACCGGCGCGATCGCCGAAGGCGTGTAGGAGCCGATGACGATCTCGAACGCGTAGAAGGCGCCGGTCAACGGCGCGCCGAACGCCGCTCCGATGCCGGCGCCTGCGCCTGCGCCCAGCAGGATGCGCATGTCGTGGCGACGCAGCTTCAGCCGTCGGCCGAGGAACGAGGCCGCCGCCCCGCCGGCCTGGGCGTAGGCGGCTTCCAGGCCCACCGAGCCGCCGACGCCGTTGGAGATCAGTGTCTGGGCGCAGACGATGGCGCTGTCGGACAGGGGCAGCGCGCCGCCGTGCAGGGTGTTGGCCTCGACGACGTCGATCAGGGGCGAGGTGCGGCGCTTCAGGATCATCCAGGAGAGCACGCCGAGCGCCAGGCCGCCCAGGGGCAGCGCCACAGCCTCGATCGGCGTGATACGCGCGGTGGCGCTCAGGTGCTCCTCGAAGTCGATGCGGTAGAGCAGCATCTGCAGCCCGTGCGCGAGGCGGACCTGAAGCACCGCCAGAGCGCCGGCAGCCGCGCCCACGCCCACCGAAAGCACGATGAGCCACAGTTCGCTGGTGCGCAGCCGGCGGCGCACGTCGGCCAGGAGCCGCGCGGGGCGGGGGCGTGCAAAATCCAGGAGCTCGGCCATGGAATCCTGTGCGTCGTCCGGGAAGCGACTCAGCAAGCCGCGAACGACCCCGCCCATATCGCCCATGCGGCGACAGAAATGAAGGCGCCGGCGAGGCTTGCTTAAGGCGCGGGGCCCGTCCACAAACCCGCGGACCGGGAGCGCGACAGAGGAGACCCCAGGTGGCCGAAGACTATCGCATGCCCAAGGGCGAGCTGATGAAAGGCAAGAAGGGCGTCGTCACCGGCGTCGCCAACCACCAGTCGATCGCCTGGGGCATCGCCGCCCAGCTCGCGGCCCAGGGCGCGGAGATGGCCTTCCTGCACCTGCCGGGCATGGAGCGTCGCGTCCAGCCGTTGGCCGACGAGGCGGGCGTGAAGACGCTGGCGGCGGTCGACGTCACCGACGACGCATCGATGGATGCGGCCTTCCAGGCCGTCGAGAAGGCGTTCGGGACCATCGACTTCTTCGTCCACTCCATCGCCTTCGCCAACAAGGACGAGCTCAAGGGCTCGTTCGTCGAGAACACCACGCGCGAGGGATTCCTGCGCGCGCTGGATATCTCTGCCTTCAGCTTCGTCGATTGCGCCCGACGCGCCGCGGCGCTGATGCCGAACGGCGGCTCGATCGTGACCATGACCTACATGGGCTCGGAGCGGGCGATCCCCAACTACAACACCATGGGCGTCGCCAAGGCGGCGCTCGAGGCGGCCGTGCGCTATGCCGCCCGCGACCTCGGGCCGAAGGGCATCCGCGTCAACGCGCTTTCCCCTGGCGCCATGCGCACCCTTTCGCTCGCCGGCATTTCCGGCGGCCGCTCGATGCTGGCCAAGGGCCGCTCGCTCTCGGCCATGAAGGAGGACACCTCGATGGAGGGCGTGGCGGGCGCGGCCCTTTGGCTGCTCTCGGACCTCGGCCAGTCGACAACCGGCGAGATCGTTCACATCGACGCCGGCTTCCACATCATGGGCTTCTCGGACGACGAAGGTGGCGAAGGCTAGGGCCCGCAAGGCGGGGTCGGGCGAGGTCCCGACCGACGTCGTCATCGCCGGCGCCGGCATCGCCGGCGCCACCCTCGCCCTGGCGCTCGCCCGGGCGGGGCTGAAGCCGGTCCTGATCGACCCGATCGTCTTCGAGGCACAGGTCGCGCCGGCGTTCGACGGCCGCGCCTCGGCCATCGCCTACGCCGCCTTCCGGCAATGGCGGGCGCTGGGCGTCGCCCCCGCCCTCGAGCCGCACGTCCAGCGGATCGAGCAGATCCTGGTCACCGACGCGCGCACGCCCGGCGCGGCCACCGGCGCGCCGCCGCCCTTCTTCCTGCGCTTCGACGCCGCCGAAATCGCCGACCGTTCCGATGGCGAGCCCCTCGGCTACATGCTTGAGAACCGTCACATTCGCGCCGCGCTCGCCCAGGCGGTGCAGCAGGCCGGAATCGAGGTGGTGGCGCCGGCGCGCGTCGCCTCCGCCGCCTTCGAGGCGCGCGAGGCCGTCGTGACCCTGGCGGACGGCCGTGTGCTCACCGCGCCGCTGGTCGTGGGCGCCGAAGGCCGCGGCTCGGTGATCCGCGAGGCGGCCGGCATCGGCGCGGTCGGGTGGGATTACCGGCAGACGGGCGTCGTCGCGACCGTGAAGCTGGAGCGGCCGCACCAGGGCGTCGCCCACGAGTACTTCCTGCCGTCGGGGCCGTTCGCCATCCTGCCGCTGACCGGCGATCGCGCGAGCCTGGTCTGGACCGAGAGCCCCTCGCGCGCCGCGGCCTTGAAGAGCGCCCGGCCCGAGGTCTTCCACGCCCACCTGCAGCGCCGGTTCGGCGAGTTCCTGGGCCGGCCCGTGCGCGAGGGCCCGGTGTTCACCTATCCGCTCAGCCTGCAGCTCGCCGAGCGGCTGGTCGGTCCCCGCGTGGCGCTCCTGGGCGACGCGGCCCACGGAGTGCATCCGATCGCGGGGCAGGGGCTCAACCTGGGCCTGAAGGGCTCCGCGGCGCTGGCGCAGACCGTGGTCGAGGCCTGTAGGCTGGGCGAGGACATCGGCTCCGAGGCCGTGCTCGAACGCTATGCGGCCTGGCGCCGCTTCGACACCGCGACGCTCTCGGCGGGAATGGACCTCTTCGTGCGGCTGTTCTCGAACGACCGGCCGCTGGTGCGCCTGGTCCGCGGCGTGGGCATGGCGGCGGTCAACCGCATCGGACCGGCGCGGACCTTCTTCATGCGCGAAGCCGGCGGCGCGGTGGGCGACCTTCCGAAACTGCTCCGCGGCGAGGCGCTCTGATCTCCGGTCGGGAAAGGGCGGCGCCTACTCCCCCTCGGCCAGCTCCCGCGCTTCCTCCGGCAGCATGATCGGCACGCCGTCGCGGATCGGATAGGCCAGGCGCGCCGCGCGGCTGATCAACTCGCCCTTCGCCCGATCGTAGTCCAGCCGGCCGTGGGTCACCGGGCAGACCAGGATCTCCAGGAGCCGCGGATCCACCTCGGCGGCGGGTTCGGGGGCTGCGACGTCAGTGCTCTCGCTCATGCGGGCAGGCTCTACTGCATCGGGGGGGCGTCGTCATCGCCGTCCTCGAGGCAGTCGATCTCGAGCAGGGTGGTCAGCGCCTCGAAGCGGTCCGCCAGGCGCGGCGCTTCCAGCAGCGCCTGCTTCTCCGCCGGCTCGAACGGCAGGCCCATGGCGAGGCTGTTGACAAGCGGCTCCAGGGGCGCGGTCGTCGCCGTCTCCCAGTCGATGTCCAGGTCGCGATGGTTCAGGTAACGTTTCAGCGCGTGGGCGAAGCGGTCGCGCACGGCGCTCGGCGCCTCGGTCTTCTCGTCGGTCTCGGCGAGGTCGTCCTCGAAGCGGTCGTAATTCGCACGCACCTGGCGATAGGGGGTGCGGATGGCGATTTCCTCGCCCGCGTCGAAGCGGCAGACGCCGGTGAGCGTGATCAGATAGCGCCCGTCGGCGGTCTCCGCGTAGCTGGTGATGCGCCCCAGGCAACCCACGCCGGCGAGGCTCGGCCGCTCGCGGTCGCCGCCCTTGGTCTGGATCATGCCGATGACCCGGTCGCCGGCCATCACGTCGTCGACCATGTTCAGATAGCGCGGCTCGAAGATCTGCAAAGGCAGCTCGCCGCCCGGCAGCAGCAGGGCGCCGTCGAGCGGGAACACCGGGATCATCTGCGGCAGGTCCGCCGCCCGTCGATAGCCCGGCATGCGAACCCCTATCAGCTGAACAGGATGGCCGAGAGCCGCCGCCGGCCGGCCTTGGCGACCTCCGACATCGGCCCGGCCGCCTCGAAGATCTTCAGCAGCTGCTTGCGCGCGGCCTGGTCGTTCCATTCGCGGTCGCGCTCGATGATGTGGAGCAGGTGCTCGGCCGCTTGGTCCAGCTGGCCCGCGCCGGCCAGGGCGCCGGCCAGCTCGAAGCGGGCCTCGTGGTCCTCCGGGTTCTGGACCAGCCGGTGTTCCAGCCCCGCCACCTCGCCCGACGGCGCGGCCTCCGCCAGCGCCAGCGCCGCGCGGACGCTGTCGAGGTCGGGGTCCTTGGCGTCGGGCGGCGCCATCGCGAGGATTTCGCGCGCCCGCTCCGGGTCGCCGTTCTGCATGTACAGGCGGGCCAGGCCGCCCAGCGCGCGGGCGTTCTCGGGCTCGACCTGTAGCACCTGGGCGTAGGCCTGGGCCGCGCCGCCCAGGTCGTTCGTCTCCAGCGACTCTCGGGCCATGTCGAGCAGCTGGTCCACCTCGGAGCCGGCGGCGCCCGGCTTGGCGAGGCGGTCGACGAAGGCCTTCACCTGGCTCTCCGGCAGCGCGCCCATGAAGCCGTCGACCGGGCGGCCGCCCTCGAAGGCGAACACCGCCGGGATCGACTGCACGCGCAGCTGGCCCGCGTAGGCGGGGTTCTTGTCGATGTCGATCTTCACCAGCTTCACCGCGCCCTTGGCGGCGGCGACGGCGCGCTCCAGGGCCGGGCCCAGCTGGCGGCACGGGCCGCACCAGGTGGCCCAGAAGTCGACGATCACCGGCTGCGTCTTCGAAGCCTCGATGACATCGGCCATGAAGCTGGCGTCGGTCCCGTCCTTGATCAGGTCGCCCGCCGCGGCCGGGGAATTTCCGGTGGTCTCGCCGATCAGGCTCATGCCCTCATCTCCTCGAACTCAAACGCGTGCGCCCAAAGATGGTCGCACCTCGGCCCCGCTTCAACGGACGACGGGCGGATCGACCACCCGCATCGCCTCGAAATCCACCACCAGGGGCTCGAGGCCCAGGGCCGCGAGGAATTTTCTGAACCCCTTTTGCGACACCGTCGTGGTGGCCGTGTTGGTCAGTGGATGGAAATTGAGGAGTTCCGCCTGCGCGAGCGTGCGATCCAGCACGAAACGCACGCGCCGCGCCTTGTCATTGATCAATGCGAACGCGGTGACCGAGCCCGGCGTCACGCCCAGGGTCTCGGCCATCAGCTCCGGATTGCCGAACGACAGGCGCGCGGAGCCGATCACCGGGTGCAGGCGCTTGAGATCGATGGCGGCGTGGCCTTCGGCCGAGATCAGCCACAGCTGGCCCTTGGCGTCCTTCAGGAACAGGTTCTTCGTGTGGGCCCCCGGGATGGCCTGCTTGATCGCCTCGCCCTCCTCGACGCGGAACACCGCGGGATGGTCGTAGGTCTCCGGCTCGACGCCGATGGACTGGAGATAGGCGAGCAGCTCGCCGCGCGACATGGGCCTGGACATTTCGCCCCGAGACATACCCGAACTGGACGGAGGCGCGAGGGGGGCATTAAGGGAGCGCCAACGCCATTTGGTCTGACCCGGTCTGACGCGCCATGGAACTCGAGTGCTTTCCCACAACCGACCGCCCGCCCGAGCTGGTGCCAGGCCGGCCGCAGCGCGCCTGGATGGACCACTTCGCCGAGCGGCATCCCTACCGCTGCCTGCCCCTCAGCATGGCCAATACGTCCGGCTGGGAGATGCTCTCGCCCGTCGCGTTCACCGCAGAGTGGAACGGCGGGACCCACCAGCAGGACATCACGCTGACGCCCGATTTCCCCAGCCCGGACTTCCACCGGCTGGCGTCCAGCCACTTCAGCCACGGCGTGCTCACCTTCCACCCGGGATACCTGTTCCGCACGCCGCCCGGCTGGTCGATGTGGGTGATGGGGCCGCCGAACCACATCAAGGACGGCATCCAGCCCCTGTCCGGCGTCGTCGAAACCGACTGGCTACCGTTCCCCTTCACCATGAACTGGCTCTTCACGCGACCTGGCAAGGTGCGCTGGGAGAAGGGCGAGCCCTTCTGCTTCATCACCCTCCTGGAGGACAAGACGCTGCACGACATCCAGCCGGTGATCCGGCGGATGGACAAGGATCCGGAGCTTCAGCACCAGTACGATGTCTGGGAAAAGCACCGTTCTGAGTTCAACCAGAAGATCTTCCGGCAGGATCCCGAGGCCACCAAGCAGGCCTGGCAACGCTACTACTTCAAGGGCGAGTTCCCGGAGGAGGTGGCCCCGGCCCGCCAGGACCACGTCAACAAGCGCCGTCTCAAAAGCCCCAAATTCGGCGGCTGAACGGCGCGGCGGCCTGCGGCGCCAAATCGCCATTTCGGCCGCTTGCAAACCCGGGGGGCGTCTGCCATAAGCCGCCTCTCGATTTTCGGGGGCCTCCTCAAGAAGCCTCCGCGGAGCGCGGGCGTAGCTCAGGGGTAGAGCACAACCTTGCCAAGGTTGGGGTCGTGAGTTCGAATCTCATCGCCCGCTCCAAAAACATCCTATAAAATAACGCACTTAGCGCCGGCCGAGGGGCCGGCGTTTTGCTTCCAAGACGTTCCGGAAACGCCGCGGAAGCACTGCGGAAGCAATCGGGACGCCAAATCGGGGCTGATAAGCCGGCTCTTGGGGAAATTCCGCCCCGACGGCTGGATCAGGCGTGGCGATTGAAGGGCTGACAAGCCGCATGAGCTGCCGTTGGGTGTCGGCCGGAAACTCGCCCCTGCCGCCGCCCCTCGCCACCGGCGAGTTTGGGCCAAGAAGCCAACGGCAATGTTCGACCCTTGGCGGACGTTCACCGGGCGCGAGGGCAGTATTGCGTCGGTTGTATGGTTGACGTTCACTGCTGCCCAATGCTCAGAGTTACGCTCGTGCTCGTCGGCTCCCTCGGAA
>JAGWSE010000280.1 GCA_028869395.1 Alphaproteobacteria bacterium
CCCGGGCAGGGCGGGCTCGACCTGCTGGCCCTCGTCAGGGGCGCCAAGAACATGATCCTGGCGCTGGTCGGCGTGCTGCATCTGCCGCCGCCGAAGGGGCAGGTGACCGAGTTGATCGCCACCGGGCCGCTGGAGGTCTTCTTCACAAAGGTGAAGCTGGCCGGTTTCGGCGGCGTGGTGCTCGCCTTCCCCGTGCTGGCCTGGCAGGTTTACGCCTTCGTAGCGCCCGGGCTCTACAAGCGCGAGCGACGGGCCTTCCTGCCGTTCCTGGTGGCGGCGCCGCTGCTCTTCGTGCTCGGCGCGGCGATGGTTTACTACCTGATCCTGCCGTGCCTGCTGTGGTTCTCCTACTCGCAGCAGATCATGGGCACGGCGGCGGGCGTTTCCGTCCAGCTGATGCCGAAGATCGAAGACTACTTCAGCCTGGTCACGACCCTGGTCCTCGCCTTCGGTCTCTTCTTCCAGCTGCCGGTGATCCTGACGCTGCTGGCCATGGCGGGGCTGGTGAACGCCGGCATGCTCTGGAAGGGCTGGCGCTTCGCGGTCGCGGGAATCGTCATCGCCGCGGCGATCGTCACCCCGCCCGATCCGATCAGCATGACGCTGCTCGCCCTGCCGATCGTGCTGCTCTATTTCATCTCGATCGGTTGCGTGAAACTCATCGACCGCCGCCGCGACCGCGAGGACGCCGCGGCGCAGGCGCCGTAGGGTTGGCGCCCCAGCCGACGCGCTCTAGAGAGGTCGGCTTCCATCCTTCCAGCGGCCGCCATGCACGACATCCGAGCCATTCGCGAAAACCCCGAGCATTACAAGCAGGGCTGGGGCGCGCGGGGCCTGTCCGGCGAAGCGCTGGTCGGCGAGATCCTGACGCTGGACGGCAAGCTGCGCGCCGCGCAGACGGAGTTGCAGACCGTCCAGGCCGACCGCAACGAAAGCTCCAAGAAGATCGGCCAGGCGAAGGCCAGGAAGGACGAGGTCGAGGCCACGCGCCTGATGGCCCACGTCGAAGCGCTGAAGACCCGGCTCGAGGCCCTGAGCGAGGTCGAACGGACGGTCTCCGACGAACTCAAGTCCATTCTCGAGACCCTGCCCAATATCCCGGCGCAGGACGTGCCCCTCGGGAAGGACGAACACGAAAACGTCGAGGTGCGCCGTTGGGGCGAGCCCTTCGCGATCTCGAAGCCGAAGGACCACCAGACGCTGGGCGAGGCGCTCGGCCTGATGGACTTCGAGGCGGCGGCGCGGATGAGCGGCGCCCGCTTCGTGGTGCTGAAGGGCCAGCTCGCGAGGCTGGAGCGGGCGCTCGGCCAGTTCATGCTCGACCTGCAGACGGCCGAGCACGGCTACACCGAGGTCAACCCGCCGCTCATGGTCAACGACGCGGCCGCCTACGGCACCGACAAGCTGCCGAAGTTCGCCGACGATCTTTTCCAGACCACCGACGGCCGCTGGCTGATCCCCACCGCCGAGGTGCCGCTGACCAGCCTGGTCATGGGCCAGATCGTGGCGGAGGAGGAACTTCCGCTTCGCTTCACGGCGCTGACGCCCTGCTTCCGCTCGGAGGCCGGCGCCTCGGGCCGGGACACGCGCGGCATGATCCGCCAGCACCAGTTCAACAAGGTCGAGCTCGTCTCGATCACCGCGCCGGAGCAGTCGAAGGACGAGCACGAGCGGATGGTCGGCTGCGCCGAGGCGGTGCTTAAGCGGCTTGAGCTGCCGTTCCGCACAATGCTGCTCTGCACCGGCGACATGGGATTCGGCTCGACCAAGACCTACGACCTGGAGGTCTGGATTCCCTCGGAAGGCCGTTACCGCGAGATCAGCTCGTGCTCCAACTGCGGCGACTTCCAGGCCCGCCGCATGGACGCGCGCGCCAAGAAAGCCGGCGAGAAGGGCACGCGATACGTTCACACGCTGAACGGCTCGGGCCTGGCGGTGGGGCGGACGCTGGTGGCGATCATGGAGAACTACCAGGACGAGGGCGGCCGGATCGCCATTCCCCAGGCGCTGCATCCCTATCTGCCCGGCTTGACGCACATCGGGGCGGGCGGGTGAGGATCCTCCTCACCAACGACGACGGGATCCACGCCGAGGGGCTGGCCGCGCTGGAGCGGATCGCCGCCAAGCTGTCGGACGACGTCTGGGTCTGCGCGCCGGAGTACGAGCAATCCGGCGCGAGCCGGGCGCTGACGCTGGCCGAACCGATCCGGGTCCGCAAGGTCGCCGAGCGCAAGTTCGCCACCACCGGCACGCCGACCGACTGCGTGATGCTGGGCCTGCGCGAGCTGATCGAGGGCCGGGCGCCGGACCTCGTCCTCTCCGGCGTGAACCGCGGCGCGAACCTCGCCGAGGATGTCACCATGTCCGGCACGGTGGCCGGCGCGATCGAGGCCATGGCGCTGGGCGTGCGCGGCATCGCGCTGTCGCAGATGGGCGCCTACGAGGTGGGCGACAATTACTTCGAAGCGGCCGAGACGTTCGCGCCTGGCATCATCCGCCGGCTGATCGAGGTCGGCTGGCCGACCGACGTCGTCATGAACCTTAACTTCCCGGCCAAGCCGCTGGACGAAATCGCCGAGGTGGAGGTCACCCGCCAGGGCTTCCGCGACGTGCAGGTGCGCATCGCGGAGAAGCGCACCGATCTGCGTGGCCGCGACTATTACTGGATCGGCTTCCGCCCGGAGCGTTCGCGGCCCGCCGAAGGCACCGACCTTCGGGCCCTCTACGAGGGGCGGATCTCCGTGACGCCGTTGCACATCGACCTGACGCACCTGGCCACCGTGCACGAGCTGAAGGGCGTCCTGGGCGGACCGCCGCCGAAGGTCTGACGATGGCCGAGACGCCCGAAGCCGACGCCCCGCTCGCCCGCCTGATCCTGGCGCTTCGCGCCCAGGGTGTGACCGATGCGCGCGTGCTGAAGGCGATCGAGACTACGCCGCGCGAACTCTTCACGCCGGACCTCTTCAAGGAGCGGGCGTTCGAGGATTCGGCACTGCCGATCGCCTGCGGCCAGACCATCAGCCAGCCCTTCATCGTGGGGCTGATGACACAGGCGCTGAAGGTGGATCGCCGCGACCGCGTGCTCGAGATCGGCACGGGCTCCGGCTACCAGACGACGGTGCTCTCGAAGGTCTCACGACTGGTCTACACGGTCGAGCGCTACCGCACCCTGTTGCGCGACGCCGAGGCCCGCTTCAACGCGCTCGGGCTGACCAACGTGATCACCAAGTTCGGGGACGGCGGAAAGGGGTGGCCCGAGCAGGCGCCGTTTGACCGCATTATGGTCACGGCGGCGGCGCCGTCGGAGCCCAAAGCCCTGCTTTCGCAGCTGAAGCCGAACGGGATCCTGGTCGCGCCCATCGGCAAGGGACCTGTCCAGAGCCTGCGTCGCTATACGGGCGACGGGCATGGCGGGTTCGAAGTCGAGGCGCTGACCGACGTCCGCTTCGTCCCCCTGTTGGACGGCGTGGCCAAGGAGCTTTAGGGCTCTGCTGCGGCGCTTTGCGGGTGGCGGGGGCGAATGGCATCAACCAAACTCCCACGACCGCCCGATGATTCCTCCGATTGCCCCTTGGGAGCGGCGATGACGCAAACCCTCGCTAAATCCGCCATGGTGCTGTTCGCCACGAGCGCGCTCGTGGCCTGGGCAGGCCAGTCGGCCGCAGCCACACGCCATCACCCGCACCATCACGTGGTCGCCCACAAGACCACCCGCCACGCCGGTCGGCATGAGGCCGAACCCACGACCTACAAGGTCCGCAGCGGGGACACGCTCTACGCCATCGCCGGCAAGTTCGGCGTCTCCGTCGAGGAGCTGAAAAAGCTCAACCACCTGAGGGGCAACGCCCTGCATGTGGGTCAGGTGCTGAAGGTTCGCGCCGCCGCGGCCCCGAAGGAGGAAAGCCGCAAGGGCGAGACCCGTAGGGAGGAAACCCGCAGCAGCTCGGAGCGGGAGACGCACGCCGAGCGCGCCGAAAGGCCGGAGACCTACAAGGTCCGGCGCGGCGACACCCTGGGCAAGATCGCCGGCAAGTTCGGAGTCTCCGTCGCCGAGCTGAAGCGCGAAAACCACCTGCGCGGCAATGCGCTGCGCGCCGGCGAAGAGCTGAAGATTCCGGGCGCCGGCGGCCATGAAGCGGCGCGCGGCGCCGGCGGTACGCACGAGGAAAGGGCGGCCGAGCGGCCGACCACCTACAAGGTCCGCCGCGGCGACACGCTCGGCAAGATCGCCAAGAGGCTGGGCGTCTCGATCGCCGAACTCAAGCGGGCCAATCATCTGCGCCGCAACACCGTGCGGGTTGGCGAGACCTTGCATGTTCCGGGCGCCGTCTCCGAGGAGACTCCGCCCGAACGTCGCGGAACGCGCCGGGAAGAACAGCGCGCCGCTCCGGTAGAGACCATGGCGGTCGGCCGTGGCGAGATCGGCAAGGTCGTCGAGGTCGAGGCTCCGGGCCGGACCCATCGCGTGCGTCGCGGCGACACGCTCAGCAAGGTCGCCCGCGAGCTGGGCGTCTCGGTGGCCGAGCTGAAGCGCATCAACCACCTGCGCAGCTCCCACCTTCGCGCCGGTCAGGTGCTCAGGGGTCCGCACACGACCGAGAAGGCCTATGTGGTGGGGCCGGTCGACACCATCTACTCGATCGCCCGCCGCTTCGACGTCAGCGTCGAGCGCCTGCGCGCGGAGAACGGCCTGGGCCGCAGCGGCAGCATCCACACGGGGCAGAAGCTGCGGCTTCCCCCGGGCTACCACGACCGCGGTCCCGCCGCGGGCCAGGTCCAGCAGACCTACACGCCGCCGCCGATCCGCACGACGCCCCAGACCCCGGCGCCGCTCCCGCCGTCCCGCGGCTACGTTCCGCCGACCACCGTCCCGGCCGCGCCGCCGCCCGCCGCGCCCACTTCGGCGCCGCCGCCGAGCGACGCCCAGATCTCGCAGATGGCCCAGGGCAAGTTCGTCTGGCCGCTGAC
>JAGWSE010000281.1 GCA_028869395.1 Alphaproteobacteria bacterium
CGAGAGCGTGGCGGGGATCTCGCGCCCACCGGCCGGCTGCGGCCGCTCGCGCATCAGCCGGGCGAGCTCCTCGGCGAACAGCGGCACGCCGCCGGCGCGCGCCACCACGCCGGCCACGGTCTCGGGCGAGAGGCCCTCGCCGCCCGCGGCGCGCACCAGTTCCTGGAGCGCGGGCTCGGGCAGGCGCGCCAGCGCGAGCTGCCGGTGGCGCGGACCCGCAGGCCAGGGCGCCCGCTCGGCCTCGCGCGTCGAATAGAGGAGCATCAGCCGGCTCTGCGGCGCGTTCGCCATCAGCTCGCGCACGAGCTCGAGCGTCGAGGGATCCACCCAGTGCAGGTCCTCCAGGATCATCAGGGTGGGCCAGCGGGCGGCCGACTTCAGCAGCCATTCCGAAAGCGCCGCTATCAGCCCCGCCCGCCGCTGGTCGGCCGAGAGCGACAGCGCGGCCTGGGCGTCCGGCGCCGGCGCACCGATCAGATCGGCGATCAGCGCCAGGGCGTGGGGCGCCTTGACGCCGGTCTGGCGCAGCGACTGGTCGAGCGCCTGCAGATAGCCCTCGGGCGTCAGGGGGCCGTGGCGGGCGAGCCGGCGTCGGGTCATCTGGGCCACGGCGTAGAAGGGGGTGTTGCGGAACACCTGCGCCCCGCCGCCTTCCAGCCGCACGACGGCGTCGGGGCCGATCTCGCGCGCGGCCTCGTAGATCAGGCGCGACTTGCCGATGCCCGGCTCGCCGACCAGGCCGACGATCCGGGTTTCGCCCGCCGCGGCCTGCACCCAGCGCGCGAGGATCTCCTGCAGGTCGGCGTCACGCCCGACCAGCGGCGCGGGACCGGGCCCGAGGCGCACGCCCAGCCGGTCGACCTCGGCCCTGGGGCCGACGACCTGCCAGGCGGGCTCGGGCGCGGCGAAGCCCTTCAGGGGCAGCGCGCCCATGTCGCGGAACTCGAACAGGGCCGAGGCCAGCCGGCGGGTGGCGCCGGAGACGGCGATCCCGCCGGGCGGCGCGGCGGCTTCGAGGCGGGCGGCGAGGTTCGGGGTCTCGCCCACCACCGAGCGCTCCTCCGCCGAGCCGGCGCCGATCAGGTCGCCCACCACCACCAGGCCGGTGGCGATGCCGGTCCGGACCGCCAGCGGCCGCCCGGCCGGCGAGGGCAGGCGCGCGACGGCCTCGGCGATGGTCAGGGCCGCGTGGATCGCCCGCTCGGGATCGTCCTCGTGGGCCTGGGGGTAGCCGAAGTAGGCGAGCACCCCGTCGCCCATGTACTTGGCGAGGAACCCGCCGGCCTCTTCGATGTGGCGGGTGCAGCAGTGGTGATAGGCGCGGATGACCTCGTGCATGTCCTCCGGATCGAGCCCGGCCGAGAGCTCGGTGGACCCCACGAGGTCGCAGAACATGACGGTGAGCTGGCGCCGCTGGGCCGCCAGGGCGGGCGCCTGGATCGCGTCGTCGCGAGGCAGGTCGGTCACGGTGCGAAGTCCCCGATCGCCTGGCGGTCTGCCCTCAGCGGGGCTGAGCAGTGCATATGCGGACCCCCGTCCGGGCCCAGAATTGCGCGGGGTTGCGGCCCTGTCCAGTTTCAATGACCGCTGTTCACTTAGGCGGGTCGCCCGCCCGGCGCATGGTCAAAAGACGCCCATCGCCAGGCCCGCCGCCATGGCCGCGCCGAGCTCCGCGCAGCGCGCAAGCGCCGCCGGCGGCAGGGTCTTCGGGGCCAGGATCGCCTCCGGCGTCTGGGCGTGGGTGCAGACGATGAGCGGCTCGGCGATCACCTTGAGGCGCCAGCCGGTGGCGATGCGGGCGAGCTGTCGCGCGGCGCCTTCGCCGTCGCTGCCGGCGGCGATCAGGGCCGCGTAGGGTCGCCCGTTCAGCCGCTCCAGACAGGGGTAGTAGGCGCGGTCGAAGAACTCCTTCATCTCGCCCGAGAGCGCGGCGAGGTTCTCCGGCGCGGCGAAGAGATAGCCGTCGGCGGTGAGCAGGTCGGCGGGCTGGGCCTCGGCGGCGCGCCGGGCGCGCACGGCGACCTCCGGCTCGCGGGCGGCCGCCTCCGCAGCGGCCTCGGCCATCCGCCGCGCCGCGCCGGTCCGCGAGTGCCAGACGATCAGCAGGGTCTTCATGGCCGGGGAGACTAGGCCGAGCCGCCCGGGCGAGGCGAGGGGCGGGGCGCGCTCGCCTTGACAATCCAGGCGGCGCATGCGCCCTTCCGCGCCTCGTAAATCACCCGATTTTCCCGACGAAATGCACGCCTACCGCACCCATACCTGCGGCGCGCTTCGCGCCGCCGACACCGGCAAGACCGTCCGCCTGTCCGGATGGGTCCACCGCAAGCGCGACCACGGCGGCCTGATCTTCATCGACCTGCGCGACAACTACGGGCTGACCCAGCTGGTCGTGAACCCGTCCAATCCGTCGTTCAAGACGGTGGAGCACCTGCGCGCCGAAAGCGTCATCCGCGTGGACGGCGAGGTCGTCGCCCGCTCGCCCGAGACGGTGAACCCGAACCTGCCCACCGGTGAGATCGAGGTCCGCGTCGGCGAGGTGGAGGTGCTGTCGGAAGCCAACGAGCTGCCGCTGCCGGTCTTCGGCGAGCCGGACTATCCGGAGGAGCTGCGGCTCAAGCACCGGTATCTCGACCTGCGGCGCGACACGCTGCACCGGAACATCCTGCTGCGCAGCCAGGTGATCAACTCGATCCGCCGGCGGATGATCGAGCAGGGGTTCAACGAGTTCCAGACGCCGATCCTGACGGCCTCGTCGCCCGAGGGGGCGCGCGACTTCCTGGTGCCGTCCAGGCTGCAACCCGGCAAGTTCTACGCGCTGCCGCAGGCGCCGCAGCAGTTCAAGCAGCTGCTGATGGTGGCCGGCTTCGACCGCTACTTCCAGATCGCGCCCTGCTTCCGCGACGAGGACGCCCGCGCCGACCGCTCGCCCGGCGAGTTCTACCAGCTCGACGTGGAGATGAGCTTCGTCACCCAGGAGGACGTCTTCGCCGCCATCGAGCCCGTGCTGCACGGCGTCTTCGAGGAGTTCGCGCAGGGCAAGACGGTGACGCCCTATCCGTTCCCGCGGCTGCCCTATCGGGACTCGATCGCCAGGTACGGCACCGACAAGCCGGACCTGCGCAATCCGCTGGTCATGGCCGACGTCTCCGAGCACTTCCGCGGCGGCGGCTTCGGCCTGTTCGCGCGGATGCTGGAAGACAAGAAGAACGCCATATGGGCGATCCCGGCGCCGGGCGGCGGCAGCCGCGCGTTCGCCGACCGGATGAACAGCTGGGCGCAGTCCGAAGGCCAGCCGGGCCTCGGCTACATCTTTTGGCGCGAAGGCGAGGAGGGCGGGGCCGGCCCGATCGCCAAGAACATCGGGGCCGAACGCGCCGAGGCGATCCGCGAGCAGCTGGGCCTGAAGGTGGGCGACGCGGCCTTCTTCGTGGGCGGCGATCCGAAGGTCTTCTACAGGTTCGCCGGCGTCGCCCGGACCAAGGTCGGGACTGAGCTGAACCTGGTGGCCGACGACCGGTTCGACTTCGTCTGGATCGTAGACTTCCCGATGTACGAGATGAACGAGGAGACGAACCACGTCGACTTCTCGCACAATCCGTTCTCGATGCCTCAGGGCGGGCTCGACGCGCTGAACTCCAAGGACCCGCTGGAGATCCTCGCCTACCAGTACGACATCGTCGTCAACGGCGTGGAGCTGTGCTCTGGCGCGATCCGGAACCACCGGCCGGACATCATGCTGCGCGCCTTCGAGATCGCCGGCTACTCGCCGGAGACGGTGGAGCACGACTTCGCGGGCATGCTGAACGCCTTCCGCTATGGCGCGCCGCCGCACGGCGGACTGGCGCCGGGCATCGACCGGATCGTCATGCTGCTGGCGAACCAGCAGAACATCCGCGAGGTCATCGCCTTCCCGCTGAACCAGCAGGGCCAGGACCTGCTGATGAACGCGCCGTCGGAAGTCACCGACAAGCAGCTGAAAGAGCTGCACATCCGGGTCGTGCCGCCGATCAAGGGGTAGCCGGGGCCGTCTCTGGGGGGGAACGGACCTTCCGGTTCCACTCGCCGCCGGGCGCGCTAGATTTGCGCGCGGGGCGCATGGAGGCGGCAATGGTCCGAGCAGCCTGTCACTGTGGGGCGGTGCGCCTCACCATGGAGCCGGCGCCGAGCTGGGTCCTGGACTGCAACTGCTCGATCTGTCGCCGCTATGGCGCGCTTTGGGCCTACGCCCGGGACCATCTCGCCAGCCGTGACCTGGACGCGGCCCTGCTCCAAGGGGCCGACGCGCTCGAGCCCTACATCTGGGGCAACCGATGGATCGGATTCTGGCGCTGCAGGGCCTGTGGCTGCCTGACCCACCACACGGCGCTCGCCGAGCCATCGAAGATCCGCGGCCTCAATGCACGGATGTTCGTCAACTTCGATCCAGCCAGCGTGACGATTCACCGGAGCGACAACGCCCACACGGGCTGGTTCTGGACCCGTCCGGACGCACCGGTCTGGGAGGGGCGGCAGGCGCCGGATTCAGCCGCCTGGCGCTAGCGGTGTCGCCATCGGTCGGAGGGGGCGGAGGCGACGGATGATCTTGACGCGACCGGGCGCGGCTCCAATACCGGGTCGATGCAGTCCTCCGCCGCGCACGCTCTGGCCGACGTCAGCCTTCCCGGGTTTTCGAACCACTATCGCGGGAAGGTTAGGGACACCTATGGCCTGTCCGACGGGCGGATCATCATCGTGGCCTCGGACCGGCTGAGCGCCTTCGACCGCATCCTGGCGGTCATTCCCCACAAGGGCCAGGTGCTGACCCAGACGGCGCGCTACTGGTTCGACAGGACGGCCGACATCTGTCCGAACCACGTGCTGGACTACCCGGACCCCAATGTGGTCGTGGGCCGGCGACTGACCATCCTGCCCGTCGAGATCGTGGTGCGGGACTACCTGGCGGGGACCACCGGCACCTCCATCCTGACCCTGTACAATCAGGGTCGGCGCGAGATGTACGGCCACACGCTGCCCGACGGCCTGCGGCCCAACGAGCGCCTGCCGAAGCCGATCATCACGCCTTCCAGCAAGGCCTTCGACGGAGGCCACGACGAGCCGCTGACGCCCGACGAGATCCTGGCCCGGGGGCTGCTGACGAGAGAGCAATGGGAGACGGTGTCCGCCTACGCGCTGGCGCTGTTCGCCCGCGGCCAGCGGATGGCCGCCGAGCGCGGCCTGATCCTGGTCGACACCAAGTACGAGTTCGGGATCGATGCCGAGGGCCGGATCCTGCTGGCCGACGAGATCCACACGCCGGATTCCAGCCGCTACTGGATCGGCGAGACCTATGCCGAACGCTTCGCGGCCGGCGAGCGCCTTGCTTCCTTCGACAAGGACTTCATGCGCAGCTGGGTTGCGGCGCGGTGCGATCCCTACACCGACCCGATCCCGGAGATACCGGCGCGGATGATCGAGGACACCTCGAAGGTCTACATCCAGGCGTTCGAGGCCATCACCGGCCAGAGGTTCGAGCCGCCCGCCGAAGACGAACCGGTGCTGGAGCGCATCCGCCGCAACCTGGCGCCCTATCGCGAGGCGAGCGCCTGACCGGCGGCCCCGCAGGGAGGATCACCCCCTGGGCTCGACCTGGACCAGGTAGCGCGGCGGCGCCGGCGGCGCCGGGGGGATCGGCGCGGCGATGTGGATGCGCGGGATGGCGATGTGTCCGCCCGAGCAACGGGCGAATAGCCCGGGGGGCAGGCGCGTGCGGGCGTCGCCGCAAGCCTCGTCGAGCTGGTCCTGCGTGAGGCCGTGGGCGCGCGCCAGGTCGGCCCCGGCGAGCTGGGCGTGGTCGAGGCTGGCGTCGCGGAAGTCGGCGCCGTCGAAGTTGGCCCCGGTGAGGGTGGCGAAATCCAGCACCGCGTCGCGGAACGAGGCGTGCTCGAAGCGGCCATAGGCCATGACGGTGGCCCGAAGCGTCGCGTCGGTGAAGTTCGCGCCGCGGGCGACGACGTGGCTCATGTTGGAGGCGGTGAGGTCGGCGTCGCGCAGGTTGGTCTCGACCATCATCGCCTCGTTGAAGGTCGAGCCCTGGGCCGAGGCGTCGCCGAGGTCGGCGTGGGTGAGGTTGGCCTGGGTGAAGATGCTGCCGGTCGCCTGGGCGTCGCGCAGGTGGGCGTCCGACAGGTTCGCGCCCTTGAAGTTGGCGCCGAGGATCTGGGAGTCGCTGAGATCGGCGCGCATCAGGTTCGCCTCGGTGAAGACCGAGGCCATGAAGCGGGCCTCGCGCAGGTCGGAGCCGACGAAGGACGCGCCAGTGAAGTTGGCGCCCATGAAGTGCGCCCCTCGCAGCCGCCGTCCCGAAAGCTCGCAGTTGGGGCACGAACCGCCGAACGAGTTCAGGCGGGGGATGACCTTGTCGCCCGCGTAGGCCACGGACGGCGCGATCGCCGTCAGGGCCGCCAAGGCGAGGACAATCTGGATCAAGCGACGCATCATGAGACGATGACCTCTAAGCTACATCGACCCATCTGCCCGCACGGCGGCCCAGGCGCCACTTAATTTGCGGTAATTCTCAGAGGCTTAAGCCTGATGGGGTTCATCCGGGCTGGCCGGGGCCGATCGGGACGGGATCCGTGCGGCCCGCGCGGGCGCCGCAGGTCTCGCAGATCAGCGCCGCGCCCTTGCGCACCACCGCCACGTCGCCGCAGGCCGCGCAGACGTCGGCGGCCTCGGGAGCGCCCGAATTGGCCGCGCGGCCCGAGAGCGGCAGGAAGACGAGGTTGTCCGGCGTCGCGCCGCGCGCGAACCCGCGGGAGATGAAGTGGGAAGCGGGCTGCGGCGCCTCCGCGGTGGCGCCGTGGCCCTGGCCCAGGCCGTCGGCGTTCAGCTCGCCGGGGTCGATGTTGGCGAGGTCGTCGCGGCCCAGGTAGGAGATGCCCAGCTCGCGGAAGATGTAGTCGAGGATCGAGGTCGCCGACTTGACGGAG
>JAGWSE010000029.1 GCA_028869395.1 Alphaproteobacteria bacterium
CATAGGACTGGGGGTGGACGATGCGCGGCCCGAGCGGCATCTGGTCAATCGTCGATCCTGTCGCGGAGCGCCAGGTCGAGGTGCGGAAGATCAGCCCTGGCGGCGCCTGGATCGGCGAGCTGAGTTTCAGCGGAGCGCCGGATTGGAGCGAGCGGCTCCAACGGTCGAGTTCGTCGAGGCGCTGCATGGCGCAGCCAGACATGTCCGAGTAATCCTTCATCCTGGCGAAGTCCCAGCGACCTCCTGATCAAGGGCCTTGCGGAGGTCGCGCACCTGCTCATGATGGTGCGCCGCCGCGACCGCCTGCTCCGCGCCCAGCGCGATCAGCACACCGATGATGATGACCCCGATCTCGCCCAGGAACTCGCGCCAGCCGTGAACCGGCTTCGGTTTGTGGATGTCCACGCCGCTCCCGCGGTGTTCGGGCGTCACGCTAGCACATGAGAGCAGGGTCCAAGAAATGGATAGCCGGGCTGACCCGCCCCGCGGGGCTCCTCACAGGCCTCGGAACATCGGCGCGCGCTTTTCCATGAAGGCGGCGCGGCCCTCCTTGAAGTCGGCGGAATCGAAGCAGGCGGCCACGGCCGCCTCGACATCGGCCAGTCGCCGCTTGTCGGGATCCCGAAGCGCCTCGCGGATCGCAAGCTTGGCGGCCCGGAGGGTAAGCGGCGCATTCGCCCCGATCATCTGCGCATAGTCGCCAACCACCGCCTCCAGCTCCGCCGCCGGGACCACCCGGTTGACCAGCCCGACGCGCAGCGCCTCCTCGGCGCTGAACTGGCGGGCGGTGAACATGATCTCCTTGGCGACGGCGGGGCCGACCAGGTCCACGAGCATCTTGAGGCCCGCAAACCCATAGCCGAGGCCGAGTCGCGCTGCGGGGATCGCGAACCGCGATCCGACTTCGCAGATCCGAATGTCGGCGGTCATGGCGAGCGCCAGGCCGCCGCCGATGCAGTAGCCGCGGATCATCGCGAGCGAGGGTTTGGTCATGCCCGCGATCGCGGCGCTGGCCGCGCCCGAGGCGGCCGAGTAGCGCGCCTCCGCCGTCGCATCGCCACGCTGGGCCTCGAACTGACTGATGTCGGCGCCGGAGACGAAGGCGCGTTCGCCCGCGCCCCTGAAGACCACCAGCCGCACCTCGGCGTCCGCCTCGAAGGCCGCGATCACCTCCGGTATGGCCCGCCACATCTCCAGCGAGACGGCGTTGCGCCGTTGCGGGTTGTTGAAGATCACCCAGCCCACCGGCCCTTCCTTGCGCCCGATCAGCTGTTCCACGCCAAGGTCCATGCCGGTCCTTCCTTTCAAACGAGGGCTCGCTCAGATGGCGCCGGCCGCGCGCATGGCGGCGATCGCCTCGGGGCCATAGCCGAGTTCCTCCAGCACGGCGTCGGTGTCCTCGGCGGTGAGGGGCGCCGCCGAGCGGATGGATGTCGCCAGGCCCTCCATGTTGATGGGAGAATCGAGCATGTGAATGGGCCCGAGGCGCGGGTGGTCGACCGGCGCGGCCATGGCCAGGTGACGCACCTGGGGATCGGCGAACACCTGGTCGATGGACAGGATCGGGCCGCACGGCACGCCCGCGCCCTCGAGCGCCTCCACCCACCAGGCGCTGGGCCGCTTGACGGTCTCCTCGCTGATGGCGGCGTTCAGGGCGGCGCGGTCCTGGGCGCGGCGGCTGCCGCTGGACCAGTTGGCATGGCTGATCCAGTCCGGCCGTCCCGCGACCTCGCATAATCGCGCGAACTGGGCCTGCGATGAGGCGGCGATATTCACGCTGCCGTCGGCGGTCGGGAAGACGCCCATCGGGGCGAGCGTCGGATGGTCGTTGCCCGTCTGACCGGCCACCTCGCCGGCGATGAGCCACCGCGCCGCCTGGAAATCCAGGAGGAAGAGCTGCGCCTCGAGAAGCGAGGTGTGCACATAGCGGCCCTCCCCGGTGCGGGATCGCTCGTAGAGCGCCACCAGGATGGCGTAGGCGAGCAGGGTTCCGGCCAGGATGTCGTTCACGGCCACGCCGACGCGCATCGGCCCGCGCCCGGGTTCGCCGGTGATCGACATCAGCCCCCCGAGCCCCTGGGCGATCTGGTCCACTCCGGCGCGCCCGGCATAGGGGCCATCCTGGCCGAAGCCGCTGATCGAGCCGTAGACGAGGCGGGGGTTCAGCGGGCGCAGGTCCTCGTAGGCGATCTTCAGCCGCCGCTTCACCGGCGCGCGCATGTTCTCCACCAGGACGTCAGCGCGCGCCGCCAGCTTCAGGAAGGCCTCGCGACCTTTCTCCGACTTGAGGTCGAGGCTTACGAAGCGCTTGTTGCGGTGGAGGTTCTGGTAGTCGAAGCCGTCCCGGGCGAGCAGGTCGCCGCCGGGGCCCGGCGGCTGCACGGCCACGACCTCGGCCCCCCAGTCGGACAGGTGGCGCACACAGGTGGGCCCCGCGCGCGCCAGCGTCAGGTCAAGGACGCGCAGGCCCGCCAGCGGAAGGTCCATCGGGTCGCGGGTGGAAGTTCGAGCGCCTGGCTCGGCCAAGATCCGGCTCCCTGCTGAAAACACCCCTTCCCCTCGATTGACACAACCCGCACTTCGGTTCAATGTCCCGATAACAAATACGCTGTTCCGTATGTCGGAACATTCGCCGGCGAGCGCGCCAGCGAAAAGCGAGGGGGGAAAGCGGTCATGGGCCTGAGAAGCCTCGCGCTTTCGATGCTGCTGCTGGTCCTCGCCGGGCCGACCTCGGCCGCCGCGGCCCGGCGCGACTTCGTCTTCGTCCAGGCGACGCTCAGCAAGGACATCTACGTCATCGACGCGGCGAGCCTTCGCACCGTCGACCGGATCCCGATCGGGGACTACACGGACGACGTGATCGGCTCGCCCGACGGACGGGTCGCCTACGCCAACGCGCAGATCTCCAGCGGCAATCCGCTCAGCTGGGAGGCCAATGACGCGGGCAAGGTGGTGGCGATCGACACGGCGACGGACAAGATCATCTGGTCCACCTTCGTGGACGGCTCGCCGCACCACCTGTCGGTCAGTCCTGACGGGACTCGCCTCTATGTCCCCCTGTTCGACAGGGCCTATCTGCTGGTCCTGGACGCCCACACCGGCCAGGAGGTGGGGCGCTGGTATTCGACGATCGGCAACCACAGCACCGAGATCAGCCGCGACGGCTCGCGCCTGTA
>JAGWSE010000282.1 GCA_028869395.1 Alphaproteobacteria bacterium
TCGCGGGCCGCCTCGTGGCCCAGGTCGCCGAACAGCCGCACGCGCGGCTGGGCGGGCGACCCGCCGGCGAGCGCGCCCACGGCCTCGCCGCGCCACAGCACCACCCCGTCGGGGCCGAGCGAGAACGCCGCGTCCTGGTCGGCCGCCAGCTGACCCAGCCGGCGCGCGATCTCCGGGCCCAGCGCCGTGCGGGCCGCCGAACGGATCGCCCTGTCCTCGAGCACGCTTTCGCCGCGCGCGCTCTCGAAGCGCACGCCGGAGAGCTTGCCGACGTAATGGCCTTCCACCGTCACCGCGCCGTCCGCGGCCACGCCCGCCAGCATCTCCTCGCGCACCCGCAGGCCGCGCATCAGAGCGCTCGTCCGCCGATCCACGAACCGGGCCATCAGCTTCTCGTGCAGGGTGTCGGAGAGCCGGTCCTCCAGGCCCCGCGTCTGGCCCTGCCACTCCGCCGGATCGGCCAGCCAGTCCGGGCGGTTTGCGACGTAGGCGAGCGTCCTGACGCTGGCCAGGCGCGCGGCCAGCGCGTCGATCTCGCCGTCCGTCCGATCGAGGTGGGCGTACTGCCGGGCGATCCACTCGTCCGGGATCCGTTCGCGTCCGGTGGTCAGGTGGAAGAAGAAGTCGCGGGCCAGCCGCACGTGGTCCTCGACCGCCAGCTTGCGGAAGTCCGGCGTCTGGCACACGTCCCACAGCTTGATCAGCGCCGAACGGTCCTTGGCGCGCGCCGTCACGTCCGGATCCTCGGCCAGCTTCTTCAGCGTGGTCTCGTCCAGCGCCTCCTGCGCTAGGTGCAGGCCCTCGCGCACGGGCGGCGCGGCCAGGCCCCGCATGAGATTGGCGAGCGAGGAGAAGTCGATCTGTGGATTGCGCCACTCGGCGGCGGTGATCGGCTCGAACCGGTGCTCCTCCACCGCCTGCACCAGATCCGGGTCCATGTCCTCGGCCTCGCCGGTCACCCCAAAGGTGCCGTCGCGCTGGTAGCGCCCGGCGCGCCCCGCGATCTGGCCGATCTCCTGAGGCGACAGGAAGCGCGTCCGCCGGCCGTCGAACTTGCGCAACCCTGCGAAGGCCACGTGGTCGACGTCCATGTTCAGGCCCATGCCGATGGCGTCGGTGGCCACCAGGAAATCGACCTCGCCCGACTGGTAGAGCGCCACCTGGGCGTTGCGGGTCCGCGGCGACAGCGAGCCCATGACCACGGCCGCCCCGCCGCGCTGGCGGCGGATCAGCTCGGCGATGGCGTAGACCTGGTCGGCGGAAAAGGCCACGACCGCCGAGCGCCGGGGAAGCTTGGTCAGTTTCTTCGGCCCGGAATAGGTCAGGCTGGAGAAGCGGTCGCGGGTGGTGATCTCGGCGTGCGGCAGCAGCCTGCGCACCAGCGGCGCCATGGTCGAGGCGCCCAGCAGCATGGTCTCGGCCGTGCCGCGCGCGTGCAGCAGGCGGTTGGTGAACACGTGCCCGCGCTCGGCGTCCGAGGAGAGCTGGATCTCGTCGACCGCCAGGAACTCCACCTGGCGCGACAGCGGCATCGCCTCGACCGTGCAGACGAAATATTGCGGCCGCGGCGGGATGATCTTCTCCTCGCCGGTGATCAGCGCCACCGAGCGGGCCCCGCGCACCTTGACGACGCGGTCGTAGATCTCGCGGGCCAGGAGCCTGAGCGGCAGGCCGATCATCCCCGACGCGTGGTCAAGCATCCGCTCGACCGCCAGATGAGTCTTGCCTGTGTTGGTGGGCCCCAGGGCCGCCACGAGCCGGGGCGGCGCGGCTCCCGTCGGGCGGTCGCTCATGGCGTCAAGATGGGGTCAGGCGAAGAGTCGGACAAGCGAGGCCTGAAGTCGCGGCGGCCGAGGGCTCCCCATGCTTCGCGAGCGGCCAAGACCTTGTGACTCCTGCACTATTACCGCACTCTACCTGCAACGACGCGCGAGCGCTCCCTCCGTTCCCTGGGCGATCATTTCGCGGGATTTCGCGCGCCGGGCTCCAGCCGGAACCCGAGCGGCAGCAGCGCCTCGATGGTTTGCATCTCGCTGCGACCATCGGGGGCCGTCGTCACCACCTCGCAGCCGGCGCGGGCGAGCTCGAAGATCTTCTGCCGGCACCCGCCGCAGGGCCAGATGGGATCGGGCAGGCTGGAGGCCAGGAACACCCGCACGATCTCCGGCTTCCCGCCCGTCACCGCCGCGGATATCGCCGAGGCCTCCGCGCAGACGCCTTGCGGATAGGCGGCGTTCTCCACGTTGACGCCGAAGTGCAGGCTGCCGTCCGGCGTCTCGATGGCGGCCGCCACCTGAACCCCGGAATAGGGCGCATGGGCGTTGGCGAGCAGCCGACGAAGCTGCTCGGCGAGGTGCGGAGGGGCGGTGGTCATGCGGCCTTCCGCGCCTTCAGGATCGCCAGCAGCGCCTTGACGCAAGCCGCGGAGTTGGCGGCCGCCATCAGCTCCATCTCATAATAGGTGATGTGGCTATCCTCGCCGGCCTGGTCGGAAAGAGTGCGGATCA
>JAGWSE010000283.1 GCA_028869395.1 Alphaproteobacteria bacterium
ACCTCCGTCGACCGCGACGACCTGGCCGACGGCGGGGCGATCCAGTTCGTCCGCGTGATCGAGGAGATCCGCAAGGCCTCGCCCGCCACCACGATCGAGATCCTCACGCCGGACTTCCTGAGGAAACCGCCGGCCGGCGTGGAGGCGGTGATCGACGCCGGGCCCGACGTGTTCAACCACAACCTCGAGACCGTGCCACGGCTCTATCTCTCGATCCGCCCGGGCGCGCGCTACTACCACTCGCTGCGCCTGCTGGAGCGCGTGAAGGAGCGCGACCCGACCCGGTTCACCAAGTCGGGCGTTATGGTGGGCCTGGGCGAGACGAAGGAGGAGGTCATGCAGGTGATGGACGACATGCGTTCGGCCGGCGTCGACTTCATCACCATCGGCCAGTACCTGCAGCCCACCCGCAAGCACGCCGCCATCGATCGTTTTGTCCACCCCGACGAGTTCAGGGCCTATGAGGAGATCGCACGGGCCAAGGGCTTCCTGATGGTCGCCGCCTCGCCGCTTACCCGCTCCTCGCACCATGCGGGCGAGGACTTCGCCCGCCTCCAGGCCGCCAGAAGGGCCAAGGAAGCGGCGGCCTGACGCGCTCGTGCGGCACCACGTCTCCAAGCTCCTGCCGTTCACGCCGGACCAGCTCTTTCAGCTGGTGGGGGACGTGGACGCCTACCCCGACTTCGTGCCGTGGATCACCGCCATGCGGACGTGGAACGTCAGGCGCCTGAGCGAGGGCGTGGACGCCCTCGACGCAGAGGCCAAGGTGGGCTTCGCCTTCCTGAAGGAGCGGTTCTCGACCCGAGTGCGGCGCGACGCCCTGAACCGCCAGATCGACGTGACGCTGCTCGCGGGGCCGTTCAAGAAGCTGGAGAACCGCTGGCGGTTCCTGGACGCGGGCCATGGCTGCGCGCGCGTCGAGTTCGACATCGATTTTGCGTTCAAATCCCGCCTGTTGGAAGCGCTTCTTACAGCAAATTTCGCTCATGCCGTGGAGCGCCTGATGGGTTGCTTCGAAGCGCGGGCGAGGGCGCTCTACGGCCAGAGTGAAAACTCTCCCTCAGGGCGCGGCGCACTTGCAGGGGAGATGGCGCGAGGCGCCGAAGGCGGTTGAAGCCTCCGCGCTCGGGCTGAAAGGTCGTCCCCGCGCCTGGGCCAGTTCCCCGGCGGGAGAAGATCTAGCTCATCCGCTCTCGCAACATATGGAGCGCCGACTGGACGGCGGCCAGCTGGATGCCCTCGCGGGTGTCCTCCTCAAAGAATTCCTCGCGGTGCATCAGGGCCTGGTTGGCGCGGGCGGTGGCGATATGCACCGTGCCCACCGGCTTCATCGGCGTGCCGCCGCCCGGCCCGGCGATGCCGGTGATGGCGACCGCGACGTGCGCGTTGGAGTTCTCCAGCGCGCCTTCGGCCATCATGCGCGCCACCGGCTCCGACACCGCGCCCAGGTCGGCGATCAGGTCGCCTGGAACGCCGAGCAATTCCTGCTTGGCCCGGTTCGAGTAGGTGACGAAGCCGCGCTCGAACACATCGGAGGCGCCGGCCACCTGGCAAATGGCGCCCGCCACCAGTCCGCCCGTGCAGCTCTCGGCCGTGACGATGCGCAGCCGGCGCTCGCGGGCCTCGTCGACCAGCAGACGGGCGAGGGTGACGATTTCCAGCGGAAACATAGGCGACGCGGCTCCTGGAAGACCCTTAAGCTGAGGCAGACCAGAGCATTGCGCGCGCCTCCGCATCAAGGGCCATCGACAGCATGACCGCCACCGCCGTCGCGCGAAGCCGCGCCGCGCCCGCGCCGCCGGGCCTGTTCGCCGCCACGGTCTTCGCCAGCGCCGCCCTGGTGTTCGTGGTCGAGCCGATGGTCGCCAAGCTCGTCCTGCCGCTGCTGGGCGGGGGGCCTTCGATCTGGAACACCAGTCTGGCGTTTTTCCAGTTCGCGCTCCTGGCGGGCTACGGCTACGCCCACCTGCTTCAGAGGATCCCCCGCGTCAGGACCCAGGCGATCGTCCACGGCGCGGCGATCGTGGCCGCGTCGCTGGTGCTGCCCCTGCGCATCGACGAGGCGTTCGGCCCGCCGTCCTCCAACTATCCGGCGCTGTGGCTGGTGGGGGTGCTGGCGGTCACCATCGGCCCGCCGTTCGCGATGCTCTCGGCGACCGCGCCGCTGGTGCAGGCCTGGCACGCGCGCACCGTGGGGCGCGAGGAGGAGGGGCGCGGGCCTTACGCCCTCTATGCCGCCTCCAACCTGGGCAGCCTGATCGCGCTGATCGCCTATCCGGTGGCGATCGAGCCCACCCTCACACTGCACGCCCAGCGGATGGGCTGGAGCCTGGGCTACGGCCTGTTCGCCCTGCTGCTGGCGAGCCTGGCCGTGATCTCGGCGCGCGCGCCGGAGATCGAGCCGGTGCACGCCGCCCCCGTGGAGGCCGCGCCGGTGACCTGGCGCGATCGGGCGACCTGGACGGTGCTGGCGGCTATCCCGTCGAGCCTGATGCTGGGGGTGACCACCTACCTCACCACCGACATCGCCTCGGCGCCGTTCCTCTGGGTCGCGCCGCTGGCGCTCTACCTCCTGACCTTCATCATCGCCTTCCAGACGAAACCGGCGATCCGCCCGGGCGTGACGCTTCTGTTCCAGGCCGCAGCGGTGGCCGGTTGCGCCTCACTCCTGCCGTTCCGGCTGACCAGCTTCCCCATCCAGCTCGTCGTGCATCTGGCGGCGTTCTTCTTCACGGCGCTGATGTGCCACCAGGCGCTGGTCGCCCGTCGTGCTCCGCCGGCGCGACTGACCGAGTTCTACCTGTGGCTCTCGGTGGGCGGCGTCGTGGGCGGGGCGTTCAACGCCTTCCTCGCGCCGGTGATCTTCGACCAGGTCTGGGAATATCCGCTCGTGCTGGCGGCCGCCTGCCTGGTGCGGCCCTGGTACGGCCCGCCCGCCACGGCCAGGACCTGGATCCTGCTGGCGCTCGGGGTCGTCGGCGCCCTTGCGGCCCCCGTCGTCCTGGCCTTCGCGCCGCCGCAGCTCGGCGCCCGCACGGTGATAGACGGGATCACCAACCGGACGCTGATCGACCTTGCGACCAAGCTGCTGCTGGCCCTGGCCGTGGTCTGCGCCTACCTGCTGCGGCGCCAGGGGTTGCTGTTCTTCGCCGTAATCGCAGTGCTGTCGCTGGGTGCGAGCGCGGCGGCCAACCGGGCGAGCACCCTGGAAAGTTGGCGCAGCTTCTTCGGCGTGATGAAGATCTCCCAGGCCCGCGCCGATCCTCTGGGCGGGACCGTGAGAATGCTGGCGAACGGCAGCACGCTGCACGGCGCCGAGGCGCTGAACCCGAAATACCGCTGCCGGCCGCTGGTCTACTATTCTCCCGACGCGCCGATCGGCCAGGTGCTGACCGCGGAGCAGGCCGAGAAGCCCGCCCTGCGAATGGGCGTGGTGGGCCTGGGCGCAGGCGCGGTGGCGGCCTACGTGCGGCCGCGCGACCACCTGACCTACTTCGAGATCGACCCGCTGGTGATCAAGATCGCCACGACCTGGCGGCGGTTCTTCTACACGACCGAGTGCGCCAGGGGGCAGGTGGACTATGTGGTGGGCGACGGCCGACTGACGCTGGCGAGGCAGCCGAGAGGCGACTACGACGTCCTGCTGATCGACGCCTTCACTTCGGACGCCGTGCCGACGCATCTCCTGACGGTGCAGGCGGTCAGGATGTACCTGCGGCGCCTGAAGCCGGATGGGGTGCTGATCCTGCACCTCTCGAACCGAAATCTGGACCTAGACGGACCGGCGCAGGCGGTCGCAGTGGCGGCGGGGGGGCACGCGCTCTTCCAGAGGTTCGAGCCGCAATCGAGGGGGCTTTGGGAATCCGGCGAGGACGCGGTGATCGTCGGCCGGACCGCACAGGCGATCGCGCCCTTCGCCCACGACC
>JAGWSE010000284.1 GCA_028869395.1 Alphaproteobacteria bacterium
CCGGCGCAGCTCGCGGGCGCCGAACTCCGGCCGGTAACCTGCGTCGGCGAAATGCGCCACGAGGCTGCCGTCGATCTCCAGCTCGACCCCCTGCGACTGCGCGGTGCGCCGCACGCGCTCGAGGTGCAGCTCGACGATCTGGCGGATCTCCGCCCGGTTCAGCGCGTGGAAGACGATGATCTCGTCCAGCCGGTTGATGAACTCCGGTCGGAAGTGGGCGCGCAAGGGATCCATCAGCTCCTCGCGCAGCTTGACCGGATCGAGGGGCTCTTCGCCACCCTGCCGCAGGCGCCGCTGGATGATGTCGGCGCCGATGTTGCTCGTCGCGATGATGATGGTGTTTGTGAAGTCCACGATCCGGCCCTTGCCGTCGGTCAACCGGCCGTCGTCGAAGACCTGCAGCAGGATGTTGTGCACATCCGGGTTGGCCTTCTCGATCTCGTCCAGCAGGACAACGCTGAATGGCCGGCGACGGACGCGCTCGGTGAGCTGGCCGCCTTCCTCGTAGCCGACATAGCCGGGCGGGGCGCCGATCAGCCGCGCCACCGTGTGGCGCTCCATGTACTCGCTCATGTCCAGGCGGATCATGGCCTCTTCGGAGCCGAACACGGCGTCGGCCAGGGCCTTGGCCAGCTCGGTCTTGCCAACCCCGGTCGGTCCCAGGAACAGGAAGTTGGCGATCGGGCCGCTGCCTTCGCGCAGGCCCGCGCGCGCCAGGCGCACGGCGTCGGAGACCGCCCTGACCGCCTCGTCCTGACCTATCACCCGCCGGTGCAGCTGCTCCTCGAGCCTGGTGAGGCGCTCGCGCTCCTCCAGGGTCAGGTCCGAGACCGGCACGCCGGTGAGCTTGGAGACGATCTGAGCGATGTGCTCCACCCGCACCTCGGCCGCCCCGGTGCCAATGCTGCGGCGCCATTGCTCGGTGGCCTGGTCGAGGGCCTTGCTCTTTTCCTCGCAGCGCGCCTGCAGGTCGCGGATGCGGTCCTCCTGCTTGCGCGCCCTGGCGCTGTCCAGCTCGCGCTTCAGCTGACGGACCTCGGAGTCCAGTTCCTGCACCTCGGCGGGTCGGGCGGTGGCGGCGATCTTCACCCGCGCGGCGGCCTGGTCGACCAGGTCGATGGCCTTGTCCGGCAGGAAGCGTCCGGTGACGTAGCGCTCCGAGAGCTCGGCCGCCGCGATGATCGCCTCGTCGGTGATCGTGACGGTGTGGTGCGCTTCAAGGGTGTCGCGCAGGCCGCGCAGGATCATGATCGTCTGGGCGATGGTCGGCTCGGCGACGAACACCGGCTGGAACCGGCGCTCCAGGGCGGCGTCCTTCTCGATGTGCTTCTGATACTCGTTGAGCGTGGTGGCCCCGATCAGGTTGAGCTCGCCCCTGGCCAGGGCCGGCTTGAAGACATTGGCCACGTCGAGCCCGCCGTCACCGCCGCCGGATCCAGCGCCGACGATGGTGTGGATCTCGTCGATGAACAGGATGATCTGATCCTGCTGGTCGGAGACCTCTTGCAGAATCTGCTGGGCCCGCTCCTCGAATTCGCCGCGGTACTTCGAACCGGCGACCATGGAGTTGATCGACAGCTCCACGACGCGCTTGCCGCGCAGGGCCTCCGGGGCTTCGCCGGCGACGATCCGCTGGGCGAGGCCCTCGACGATGGCGGTCTTGCCGACGCCAGGCTCGCCGATCAGCACCGGATTGTTCTTCTTGCGCCGCGCGAGCACCTCGATCGCGGTCTCGATTTCGGCTGCCCGCCCGATCACGGGGTCAAGCTTGCCGTCGCGGGCCAGCTGGCTCAGGTCGCGGCTGTACTTGTCGAGGTTGGGCGTGTTCGTCGGCGTCTCGACGCGGCCTTCCTCCGCCCCGCGGCCGACGACCTTGGTCACCTGCTGGCGGATCGCCTGTGGCGTCAGGCCAAGCCGGCGCAGCATGTCGCCGGCCATGCCCTCGCCCTCCTCCGACAGACCGATCAGCAGGTGCTCGGGGCCGACGTAGGAATGGCCGAGCTCGTGGGAGGCGGCGAAGGCGCGGCCCAGCGCGCTTTTCACGCGCGGCGTGACGCCCACCTCCTTCGTCTGGTCGCCGGCGTCGCCGCGGGGCGACTCCTGCTCGAGCTGTCGGCGAAGGTCCTCGATAGAGACCTTGAACTGCTCAAGCACTGTGCGCACCACGTCGCTCTCGGTCAGGGCCGAGAGCAGGTGCTCGGTGTCGACCTCGCGCCGCCCCGACTGGACCGCGCGCTCGGCCGCCGACTGCAGGATCTCCTTGGTGTGCTCGCTGAGACGGTCCTCCGGCTCTCCGATCCTGCGCGCCGCGCGCTCTGGCGTCTGTTCGAAGGCGCGCGCCTCATTGGCGCCGCCGTCTGTCGCGCCCATGCGCGAGCTGAAGACGCCGTCCTCGCCGAAGAACTCGTCGAACAGGTCCGAGCGACCGCCGAACAGGGACTCCAGCGGCGAGGCCGAGCGCTGGCGCATGGCGAGCCTGCGGTAGTCGACCTCGCAAAGGTTCAGAACCTCCGTCTCCCCATTGCGGGTCACCCGCGCGCGCACCGTCGCCGGACGCACGCCGCACAGGTCGCAAAGCTCGGCCATCGCTGGTCTCCTCCTATCGGCGGCCGCGGCGGCGTGCGGCGCGTGCTGTAACCCGCCTAAGCCAGGGTCGTCGGCCAGTGCGCCGCGATGTCGTCGGCTCCGCTCAGGCGGAGGATCTCGTCGCTGAGGAGCCGGACCTCGCGCCCCTGCGTCGAGATCAGGCCGCGCGCGCGGAACACGGTGAAGGTTCGGCTGACTGTTTCGCTGGCGAGACCCAGGTAGTCGGCGATGTCGTAGCGCGACATCGGCAGCTGGATCCGGCCCTCGGATCGCATGCGCCAGGTGAGGTCGATCAGGAAATAGGCCAGCTTCTCGGACGCTGTCCCATGCATGACGTGCATGAATCGCTCGGCTGTCCGGTCGCGGCTTGTGAGCAGGCCTATCCAGAGCTCGCGCGCGGCGTCGGCGTTTCCGCCGGCGAGCGCATCGAGCCGGCGCTGCGGCCATTGGACCAGACGCGAAGCGCCGATGGCCTCGGCCGAGCAGTGATGGAGCTTTTCCCGCTCGAGCCCGAAGATCTCGCCGGGGAGATGGAAGCCATGGACGGCTCGGCGGCCGTCAGGACGCAGGGTGACCGTACGCACCACGCCCGCCACCACCTGGTAGATGAAGTCGGCCGGTTCGGTCTGGGCGTAGATGGTGGCGTCGGCGTCGTAGGACCGCTCGGGACCCTGCAGCAGCACCGACTGCGTCCTGCCGCGGCGGGGCGTCTCAATGCGGGTTGAGAACGCATCCGGGCGCGAACGGCGCGCGAGGTCGGCTTCGGCAAGCCCTTCGAACATTCAGCTCTCCTCTCGCCCGCCCATGGTGAGCTTTCGCCGGCCGAGAGGCAGTTCGGTCGATCCCTTAGGACGAATACTCGGAACCCGTTTGCCGGCTCGGACTGACGCGCGTCAGCGCCGCCCAGGTGCTCCGTGGGTATTTCCTCCACTCCCTCGGCAGAGACGTTCGGCCGCTCCGCACGTCTTCCATCCATCGCGGAGGCGCACATGTCGCCGACGACCGTCACCTGGGTGATCGTGGCCAATTCCGAGCGCTGTCGCGCGCTCGAAGAGCGACGCCGCGGCGGCGTGCTCTGTGAGCTTCAGGCTTGGGACTGCGGGCAGACCGAGCAGGACCGGCGGCATGCCCACCTTGAGCCTGCGGTCCGTGGCCAGCGGTTCGGTTTCGGGCGGTCCGTGGTGAACCCGCGCGACTTCGAGGCGCAGGCGGAGCGGCGCTTCCTCTCTCGCTACGCCCACCAGCTGGGACTTGCACGCATCAAGGGCCGCTACGAGCGGCTCATTCTCATCGCCAGTCCGGCTGCGCTGGGCGTGCTTCGTGAGGGGCTGGGCCGTCCAGCGCACCGATGTGTGGATCGTGCTGTCGCCTGCGACTGCGTGGGAGACTCGCCCGAGTCCCTGCGGGAGAGGGTGCGGGACCTCCGGGCGCCGCGCTGACGCAGGTCAGTGTCCAGCCCGCTCGGTCCGGCGATACTTCGACGGGGCGGGAGGAGGGCCGTGTGCGAGACGATGGCGACCATCATCGAGACAAGGAGCTTGAGATCGGGTGCGACCCCGCCATTGACGCCCACGAAATCAGCGTCGGCGTCCGCAACCGGATCGGCATCCTGACCGGCTTGCTGCGCAGCTACAGGGAGCGCTTCCAGGCCGAGCGCGACGCCAGACGGGTCGCCAGCCTGGCGGCGGTCCCCAACGCGCTGGAGGTCAAGGTGGCC
>JAGWSE010000285.1 GCA_028869395.1 Alphaproteobacteria bacterium
AGTCGATCGACAAGAGCTGCACGCCGATGTGCCGCGCGAACGGCCGCGACGTGACTTTCCCGGACGGTCGCAAGGTGTTCATGGGCTCCTCCGGCACCGGCGCCCCGCACGACGGCGCCGACCCCAGCGAGCACTGATCGGGCGTCAGGGCTTCGCGGGGCTGTCCTTGCGCCCGAAGCTGCGCGCGGCCAGCGCCACGCCCACGAGCGAGGCCGCCGCGAAGCCGGCGCTGGCCAGGAAGGTCGCCTGCGGCCCGATCCGATCCCAGAGCTCGCCCGCCACGATGCTGGCCGCCAGGGCCGCGATCCCGGTCACCAGGTTTAGAGCGCCGAACCCCGTGCCCCTCAGGTCCTCGGGCGCGGTGTCGGCCACCAGCGCCGAGAGCAGGCCCTGGGTGAAGCCCATGTGCAGGCCCCAGAGCACCAGCCCGGCCGCCGCACCGGCCAGGTTCGGCGAGGCGGCCAGCGTCAGGTCCGAGGCGATCAGCAGGCCGATCCCGGCCAGGAACACCCCGCGCCGTCCCGTCCGGTCCGAGAGCGCGCCGGCCGGATAGGCCGCGAGCGCGTAGACGATGTTCATGATCACCAGCACCAGCGGCGAATAGGCCTCGCCCAGGCCCAGCGAGCGGGCCCTGAGGATCAGGAACGCCTCGCTGAACCGCGCCAGGGTGAAGATCGCCGCCACCGCGCTCACCAGCCAGAACCGCGGCCCGAGCCGCTGCAGCTCCGAGGGCGCGAGCGGGAAGGCGATCCGGTCCCGCCGCACGCCTTCCGGCGGCTCACGAACGGCGACGACCAGCAGGGCCACGCAGGCCAGCCCCGGCAGCACGGCCCACCAGAAGACCAGCCGGAAGTCGTCGCCGCTGGCCAGCATCAGCAGGATCGCTGCGGCGGGTCCCAGGAAGGCGCCCACCGTATCCAGCGCCTGGCGCAGCCCGAAAGCCGCGCCGCGCACGGCCGGCGGCGTGAGGTCGGCCACCAGCGCGTCGCGCGGGGCGCCCCGCACCCCCTTGCCGATCCGGTCGAGGAATCGCGCCACGATCACCCAGCCGACCGAATCGGCAAGGGGGAAGATCGGCTTCACCACGGCCGCCAGTCCGTAGCCCGCCACCGCCAGCGCCTTGCGCTTGCCCACCCAGTCGGAGAGCGCGCCCGAGAAGATCCGCGTGATCAGCGCCGTGGATTCCGCCAGGCCTTCGATCACCCCGACCATCAGCGCCGAGGCGCCCATGGCGCTCACGAGATAGACCGGCAGCAGGCCGTGGATCATCTCCGAGGAGGTGTCCATCAGCAGCGAAACGAACCCCAGCGTCCAAACGCCGGCGGGGATCTGGCGCAGCAGGCGCCCGGTGCGCGCGGCGGTCTCGGCCACCTTGTCCTCCAACTCGACGCTCGGGCGGGGATGGTCTATCCCGCCGGCGGGGAGGTCCAGCGCTTGTTCACCTATCTCTGGATCGCGATCGGCGGCGCGCTGGGCAGCATGGCCCGGTACGCCACCTCGAGCGTTGCGGCGCACGCCTTCGGCGAGACTTTTCCCTGGGGCACCCTGATCGTGAACGTCGTGGGCTCGTTCGTGATCGGCTTCTTCGCCACGCTCACCGGCCCGGACGGCCGTTGGCTGCTGCCGCCGGATGCGCGTCTGTTCGTCACCATCGGCGTCTGCGGCGGCTACACGACCTTCTCGAGCTTCAGCCTGCAGACCCTCAATCTCGTGCGGACGGGCGAGTTCGGCGCGGCGTTCGGCAACGTCGCCATTTCCATGGGGCTGTGCCTGATCAGCGTCTGGGCGGGCTTCGTGGCGGGCGCCCTCATCAACCGGGCGAAGGGAGGCTGAGCGATGGCGGTCCGGCAAGAGGCGGTTCTTCTGCGGGTTTTCGTGGGCGAGCGGGCCAGGCACGACCATCATCCGCTGTTCGAGGCGATCGTCCGCGCCGCGCGCGACGCGGGCCTCTCGGGAGCTACGGTGTTGCGCGGCATGATGGGCTACGGCCGCTCCGGGCGCATCGAGAGCGCCAAGATACTCGACCTCTCCGACGACCTGCCGGTGGTCGTCGAGATCGTCGACACGGAGACCAAGATCGAGGCCTTCCTGCCCACGCTGGAGGCCCTGGGCGCCTGTCTCGCGACCCTGGAGAAGATCCGGGTCCTGCGGATCGGCGACGGCTGACGCGCTGTCGCCCGCCCAGTCGCTTTCAAGGCGAAGCTGGGATAAGAACGACCAGAGCCTCGCGGCTCCGATTCATTGTTTTCAAATAAGAAATACTATTCTTGGGGGAGGGGGCTTTGATCGGTCAGTTTCTGACCTGGCTCCAGCATGGCCTCGGAAAGGGCCCGGGCGACACCGCCCA
>JAGWSE010000286.1 GCA_028869395.1 Alphaproteobacteria bacterium
GGCACGGCAGTCTTCCTCACTCAGGATCCGGACAAGGTGCCTGTCGCCCTCATGCACAACCTTAAACACAACCAGGTATTGCACGAGCAGGTCGTACTGCTGACGATCAAGGTGCTCCGGCGTCCTCGCGTCCCCGATGCGGATCGCGTCGAAGTCAAGGACCTCGCGCCCGGGTTCAAGCAACTGGTGCTCTACTTCGGGTTCATGGAGCGGCCGAACGTGGCCTACGGCCTCAACCTGGCGCGCGCCAAGGGCTTGCGCTTCGACATCATGCGGACCTCGTTCTTCGTCAGCCGCCGAACCCTGCTTCCGAGGCCGTCGGTCGGGTTCGGCCACCTTCAGGACCTGCTGTTCGTGTACCTGATGAAGAACGCCCAGCGTGCAGCGGACTTCTTCCAGATTCCGCCCTCGCGCGTCGTCGAGCTGGGGTCGCAAGTGGCCTTCTAGCGTCGCGGCAATGAGAAGCCCCCGATCCTGACGGGGACCGGGGGCTTGAAATGCGCCGGCGAGGCAGGGGTTCGGGGGGGCGTCGTGTCTGGCCGGCGTGTCCGAAGAACGCAGTTTTCAAAGGCCTGTTCCTGAGGCGACCCGGAAAAGTTCGGCCGCCTGCAAAAGGCGCCAATTTTGCGCCGCCGGCGCAGGACTTGGCGAAAAATCCCCGAGCTGGCCTTTGTCGAGGCGGATGCATGCTGTATCGGCAGTCGCAAATCCGTCGCGTGCGCCGGGAAGGGCGCCGCCAGTCCGGGGAAACGCCATGCATCCAATCCGCACGCTCATGCTGGGCGCCGCCGCCTGCGTCCTGACCGCCGCCGCCGCCCACGCGGCGCCCGCGCGCAAGGCGGGACCGTCGCCCGCCTCCGGCGGCGCTGGCGCGATCTTCGAGCGGCCCAGCCCGCTGTTCCTGCACGCGCCACAGTTCGACAAGATCAAGGACAGCGATTTCGAGCCCGCGCTGCTCATGGGCATGGCCCGGCAGCGCGCCGAGATAGAGAAGATCGCCAACAATCCGGCCCCGCCGACCTTCCAGAACACGGTCGTGGCGATGGAACGGACGGGCCAGATGCTGGACCGGGTGAACAACGTGTTCAACGCGCTGACGGGCGCCAACACCGACGATGCGCTCCAGAAGGTGGAGACCGACGTATCCCCGAAGCTCGCGGCGCACCACGACGCGATCTATCTGAACGCCAAGCTCTTCGCCCGGGTGAAGTCTGTCTACGAAAAGCGCGCCGCCCTCCACCTCGATCCGGAGTCCCTTCAGCTGCTGAAGGTCACCTACGACGAGTTCGTGCGTTCGGGCGCGAACCTGTCTCCGGCCGACAAGGCGCAGCTCAAGGCGCTCAACGAGAAGATCTCCAGCCTCGAGACGGCCTTTGAGCAGAAGCTGCTGGCCGCGACGAAGGATGGCGCGCTCGTGATCGACGACAAGTCGAAGCTCGCGGGGCTGTCCGACCAGGAGATCGCCGCCGCCGCCGAGGCTGCCAAGGCCCGTGGGCTTGCGGGCAAGTGGGTGATCCCGCTGCAGAACACCACCCAACAGCCACGCCTGCAGGACCTCGCGGACCGGGCCGTGCGCGAGCAGCTGTTCAACGCCAGCTGGACGCGGGCGGAAAAGGGCGACGCCAACGACACGCGCGACACGATCGCGACCCTCGCGAAGCTCCGCGCCGAGAAGGCGAAACTGCTGGGTTTCCCTGACTACGCCGCTTACGTGCTCGAGAACCAGATGGCGAAGAACCCGCAGGCGGTTCAGCACTTCATCGGCGAGCTCGCCCCCGCCGCCCGCAAGCAGGCGGGCGTGGAAGCAGCCGAAATCCAGCAGATGATCGACAAGGACGGCGAGCACTTCAAGCTGCAGCCGTGGGACTGGGAGCGCTACTCCGAGCAGGTCCGAAAGGCGCGCTACGACATCAGCGACAGCGAACTCAAGCCGTATTTCGAGATCCACAAGGTGCTCGAGGACGGCGTCTTCTACGCAGCGCACGAACTCTACGGCGTGACCTTCAAGCGGCGCACCGACCTGCCGGTCTGGAACCCCGACATGATGGTCTACGAGGTCCACGACAAGGACGGCTCGCTCCTGGGCCTGATGTACTTCGATTACTGGAAGCGTGACAACAAATCGGGCGGCGCTTGGATGAGCAACCTGGTCGAGCAGTCGAAGCTGCTCGGCACGAAGCCCGTCATCTACAACGTCGCCAACTTCACCAAGCCGGCGCCGGGCGAGCCCGCGCTGATCACGTTCGACGACGTGACGACCATGTTCCACGAGTTCGGCCACGCGTTGCACGGCCTCTTCGCGGCCCAGGAGTATCCCACTCTCTCGGGCACCAACGTGGCGCGCGACTTCGTCGAGTTCCCCTCGCAGTTCAATGAGAACTGGGCGCTCGACCCGAAGGTGCTCAACCACTACGCCATCAACTACAAGACCGGTAAGCCGATCCCGCCGGATCTGGTGGCGAAGCTGAAGCGCACCGCAAACTATGGCGCAGGCTACACCATGGGCGAGCTGATCGCCGCGGCCGAGCTCGACATGCAATGGCACATGCTCAGCGCCGATGCTCCAAAGCAGGATGTGGACGCCTTCGAAACCAAGGCGCTGAAGGCGGGCGGCGTCGACTTCCCGGATGTGCCGCCGCGCTACCGTTCCACCTACTTCGCGCACATCTGGTCGAACGGTTATGCGGCCGGCTACTACGCCTACCTCTGGACCCAGATGCTCGCCGACGACGCCTACAGCTGGTTCACCCAGCACGGCGGACTCACACGCGCCAACGGTCAGCGGTTCCGCGACCTGATCCTGTCCAAGGGGCACACTGAGGACTACGGCCCGATGTTCCGCGCCTTCTACGGCAAGAACCCCGACATCGGTCCGATGCTGGTGCATCGGGGCCTGGCCGGGGAGGCCGGGACCGCGCCGTCCGCCACGTCCGACACCGGCGTGAAGCCGGCCGAGACGACGCCGAAGAGCTAGGCTGCGGAGCGGCGGGCCGTCCTCAAAGGCGCTCGATGGCGGCCCGCAGCTTGCCCGCGACCAACTGCGCCTTTTCGAGCAGGGCCGGGTTTTCGATGGCGCGCATCGAGGCGACCGGATCGACGGCGGCCACCTCGGTTCGCCCCCCGCCGACGTCCTGCACGACCACGTTGCACGGCAACATCGTCCCCACCTTGTCCTCGACCTTCAACGCCTCATAGGCGAGGCCGGGATTGCAGGCGCCGAGGATCAGGTAAGGCCGGACGTCGGCCCCGATCTTCGTCTTCAGGGTCTCGGCGATGTCCACTTGCGTGATCACGCCGAAGCCTTCCGCCGCCAGAGCCTCGCGCGCCCTCTGGACGGCGGTCTCGAACGGCAGGTCGAGCGTCTTGGCGAAATAGTACGGCATCGTGGCCTCCTCGGTATTGGCCGAACAACGCCCCCACGTCGCGCGGGCCTCAAGCCAGGGCGCGGAACTTCAGCGGCATGGCCTTCGGTCCGGAGATGAAGTTGGAGGCCAGCCATTCCGGCTCTCCGGCCAGTTCGAAGTCGGCCATGCGGGTCAGAACTTCGCTCAACATGGCGTCGATCTCGATCCTGGCGAGGTGTTGGCCAAGGCAGCCGTGTGGACCGGTGCCGAACGCGATGTGCTCGTTGTCGACGCGACCCAGCGCCAGACTGTCGGGCAGCTCGAATCTGTCGGGGTCGCGGTTGGCCGAGCCGAAGTACATCACGACCTTGTCGCCATCGCGGACCTGCTTGCCGCCAAGCACGACGTCCTTCCTGGCCGTCCTGCGCATGTAGATCACCGGGGAGGTCCAGCGCAGCAACTCCTCGCGCGCAGCGGGCAGCCGTCCGGTCAAATCCTCGCGGAGCCAGTCCAGGTGCTGCGGATGCTCCATCAAGGCGAGGAGGCCGCCCGAGAGCAGGTTGCGCGTGGTGTCGCCGCCGGCGTCGACGAGCAGCAGGAAGAACAGCAGGAATTCCATGTCGGCGAGCTTTCGCCCGTCGACCTCTACGGCGAGCAGTTTGGAGGCGAGGTCCCCGCCCGGTTTCGCGCGTTTGTCGGCGATCACGCGCTGGCCGTAGTCGAACATGCTCATCACCGCCTGGGCGCCGGCCCCGGGAGCCTGCGCCTCCGGCGCGGTGTGGATGATCTCGGTCAGCTTGTAGAGCTCGCGTCCGTCGTCGAGCGGCAGGCCCATCAGCTCGGCGATGACGAAGGAGGGCATCTCCCCCGCCACGTCGGCCACGAAGTCGCACTCGCCGCGTTCGATGACGCCGTCGACGATCTTCTTCGCGAGCTCCTGGATGCGGCCCTCGCGCAGGTGAGCCGCGGGCTGGGTGAACTCGGATCGGATGAGCTTGCGGAACGCCGTGTGGTCCGGCGGATCCATCATCAGCATCATCTTGTACGGGCCGAAACCCTGACCTTCAGACGTCGGATCGGAGATCATGATGGTGGGCTCTGAGGAGTAGGTCGCGAAATCGCGGTCCACGGCCCAGACGTCGGCGAAGCGTGTCACGGCCCAGAAACCAGGGGCGCCCGGCTCCTCGTGCCAATGTACGGGGTCGTGCTCGCGCAGCCAGCGGAACTGGTCGTGCGGCTGTCCCCCCGCGAACCGTTCCGGCGAGAGGAGGTCTATCTGCATGGCGCGCCCTCCCTGGCGTTCGGAACCGATCAGGCCCCATTGACCGCGCGGCAATCAAGCGACGGTGACGGGCAGCCTCAGGAAGACGTGGCCGCGGGGCGTGGCGGGCGGCAGCGCGCCGGCGCGGATATTGACCTGCAGCGACGGGAGGATCAGCGCGGGCGGGGCGAGAGTCGCGTCCCGCGCCTTCCGCAGCGCCACGAACTCGGCCTCGCTCACGCCCTCGTGGATATGGACGTTGCGGGTCCTTTCCTCGCCGACGGTGGTCTCCCAGCGGTTCTCGGTGCGGCCACCCTCGGGCAGATAGTCGTGGCCGACGAAGATTCGGGTCTCGTCCGGCAGCGCCAGGATCTTTTGGATCGAGCGGTACAGTCTGGCCGCATCGCCACCCGGGAAATCGGTCCGGGCGGCGCCGTAGTCGGGCATGAACAGAGTGTCGCCGACGAAGGCGGCGTCGCCGATCACGTAGGTCACGCAGGCCGCGGTATGCCCCGGCGTGTGCAGCACCCGGACCTCAGTCTCGCCCAGCGGCAGCGTGTCGCCTTCGTTCACGAGCCGATCGAAGGCGCGCCCGTCGGCCGCGACATCCTCGGCCTCGAAGCGCGGGATGAAGGTCTTCTGGACCTCTGTGATCGCGGCCCCGATGACGATCTTGGCGCCCGTCTTGCGGCGCAGATAGTCGGCGGCCGACAGGTGGTCGGCGTGGGCGTGCGTCTCCAGTACGAACCGCAACGCGAGGTGCTGGTCACTGGCCGCGGCCAGGATCGCATCGGCGGAGCAGGTGGAGATCCGGGCTGCCTTGGGTTCGTAGTCCAGCACGGGGTCGACAATGGCGGCGTCGCGCGTCGCCGGAACGAATACCAGATAGCTGGCGGTCGAGGTGGCGGGATCGAAGAACGTCTGCACGGTTGGGCGCACGATGAAGCCTCCGGGTTCGTCCATCTATCTAAGCCATCGCGACCGTGCCTGCAGGACCCCATGCTGTTAACTCTACCTGGGCAAGCTCAGACGCGGCTTGAGCTGGCTCAATCGGGCCTCTTCTCGGACCGCGAGGCATTGTCGCGGCGGCTGTTTCGTTCCATCCCTGGAGCCGTGTCCGATACCGATGTCCTGACCGAAGCCCCGCCCGCCCAGCGGATGCTCGAATTGTTGCCGGATCCTGTGCTGCTCGTGCGCGCCGACGCGCCGGGCGGGACGGAGATCGTCTGGGGCAACCAAGCTGCCCGCAGCCACTTCCGGATCGAACTCGCCGGCGCTCCGCTTGGTGCGGCCTTGCGCCAGCCGCAGGTGCTCGAGGCCATCGAGGAGGCGCTGGCGACGGGGGCCGCCGTCGAGGTCGCCTTCGAGTCTATTGGCGTCCAGCCGCGTTTCTGGCGCGCGTTCGTGCGCCCACTCGGCGATCCGCCGGGTGGGGGGCGGGACCTCGTCCTCATGCTGCGCGACGAGACCGACGCGCGGCGCACCGAGCGCATGCGCTCAGATTTCCTGGCCAATGCGAGCCATGAGCTGCGCACGCCCCTGGCCTCGCTCGCAGGCTTTGTCGAGACGCTTCGCACTCATGCGCGCGACGACAAGGAGGCGCGCGAGCGGTTTCTGGGAATCATGGCCGAGCAGGCCGGGCGAATGGCGCGGCTTATCGACGATCTGCTCTCTCTGTCGCGTATCGAGCTCAACGAGCACATCGCCCCCGAGGGCCGCGTCGATCTCTGCAAGGCCGTGCAGGACGTGGTGGACGCCATCCGTCCGCTCACCGTCGAACGCGGCGTGTCCGTTGAGGTGGCCGCGGGCGAAGGGCCCTTTGACGTGACGGGCGACAGGGATCAGTTGGTGCAGGTCATCCAGAACCTGGTGGAGAATGCGGTAAAGTATTCCGTTGCCGGCGGAACCGTCCGCGTGGGCGTGGCCGCGGCGGCGGGGCCCGAAGCGGCGCGCGCGCCGACGCGGGAAGGGGCGGTGGCGCTATCGCTCCTCAGCCCCGATGCGGGCGCAGGCCAGCAATTCGTGATCGTGCGCGTTGCCGACCAGGGCAAGGGCATCGCCCGCCAGCACCTGCCGAGGCTGTCGGAGCGCTTCTATCGCGTGGAGGGTCAAAAGAGCGGCGGCACGGGGCTGGGCCTGGCCATCGTCAAGCACATCGTCAATCGACATCGCGGCGGGCTGATCGTGGAGAGCGCTGAAGGGCAGGGGACGACATTCAGTGTCTACCTGCCTTCGGCTTCAGCCAGCTGAGGTCTGCCTTGAGACCGAGATCCGCCGCCTCGCGGCGCGCCGAACACTTCGAGACAGGCCGGCGCGGCCATGGGCGCGTGGCCTGAAATCAGCGCCGCCGCCGCGCGCACCACAGCATCCAGGCTCTCCACCGGGAAGGGCTTGGCAAGAAGCGCGACGGCCGCGTCGCGATTCTCGCGCGCTTCGCAGACTTGGCCGGTGACGAAGATGGACGGGATGCCTGAGCGCCGGAGCGTTCGGGCCAAGCGCACGCCGTCGCCGCGGCCGGTCAGGTTGATGTCGACGAGGGCAAGGTCGGGACGCAGGTTCGCGGCCAGGTCTTCGGCATGCGCCGCGCTGGCGGCAGGACCAACGAC
>JAGWSE010000287.1 GCA_028869395.1 Alphaproteobacteria bacterium
ATGCGCCGGGAAGATGTCGATGACGTCGCCGCGGACGCGAAAGGTGCCGCGGGTGAAATCGGCCTGCGTGCGCTTGTACTGCAGCGCGACGAGGTCGGCGATCAGCTGCCGCTGGTCGATGCGCTCGCCCTTTTTCAGCGCAAAGGTCATCGCGGTATAGGTCTCGACCGAGCCGATACCGTAGATGCAGGAGACGGAGGCGACGATGATGACGTCGTCGCGCTCGAGCAGCGCGCGGGTCGCCGCATGGCGCATCCGGTCGATCTGCTCGTTGATGGAGGAGTCCTTCTCGATATAGGTGTCGGTGCGCGGGACGTAGGCCTCCGGCTGGTAGTAGTCGTAGTAGGAGACGAAGAACTCGACCGCGTTCTCGGGGAAGAAGCTCCTGAACTCGGAATAGAGCTGCGCGGCCAGCGTCTTGTTGGGCGCCAGGATCAGCGCCGGCCGCTGGGTCTCCTCGATGACCTTGGCCATGGTGAAGGTCTTGCCGGAGCCGGTGACCCCCAGCAGCACCTGGTCGTGCTCGCCGCCCTGGACGCCGGCCGTCAGCTCGCGGATCGCCTGCGGCTGGTCGCCGGCCGGCGCGTAGTCGCTGACCAGCTTGAACGCCCGCCCGCCTTCCGACTTCGCCGGCCGCTCCGGCCGGTGCGGCTTCCACAGCAGCCCGGTCGCGCCCTCGTTGTAGTCGAAGACGGCCGACATGTCGGAAACGCCGGGGGGCGGCTTGGCGGTGGTGGTCGTGGAGGCGCGCGGCATGGGCTTGCGAAGATAATCCTCAGCCGCTGCAATACCAGCTTGGCTGCTGACAGCTGCCTGTCACCAACAGACGTGGAGAGTGGAATGCCGAAACCCGAGGAGTATCCGAACGAAGTCGCCGCCGCGCAGAAGGTGCTGGACGCCTTCATGACCGCCTTCAACGCGCGCGACACCGAGGCCTTCGAGAAGACCTTCAACTTCCCCTCGGCGCGCATCGCCTCGAACCGGCTGGTCGTCCTGAACCCGGGCGACATGAAGCCGGAGCGTTTCACCACCGGCGCGCTGGCCGAGTGGGACCACTCCCGGTGGGAGCGCCGCGACGTGATCCACGCCGGCCCCGACAAGGTGCACATCGACACCCGCTTCACCCGCTACCGCAAGGACGGCTCGGTGATCGGCGGCTTCGATTCGATCTACGTGATCACCTGCGAGGACGGCCACTGGGGCGTGAAGGCCCGCTCCAGCTACGCGCCCTGAGGTCTCAGGCCCGCTTCTTCGCCCGCTTCGGCTTGGCGGTCACCAGCGGCCGCACCTGCTCGCGAAGGATGCGCAGGAAGTCCTTGCCGTGGGTGATCAGCGCCACGTGGCCGGCGTCCTCCAGGATCACCAGCTCTTTCTTGGGCGCCTGCAGCTTGGCGAATACCTCGGTGACCAGGGCCGTCGGCGTCTGCAGGTCGAGCTCGCCCTGCAGGAACACCAGCGGGACCTCGAAGGCGTAGCCGCCGTCGGCGATCCGCCAGTTGGTCAGCTGGCCCCACAGCGCACGGACCGAGAACATCGCTCCGCGGTTGGCGTCCAGCACGTCGCGCAAGGTGGCGTCGGGCGCGAGCAGCATGTCCACCAGGCGCCGCTGGAAGACCTTGCGCTCCGCCTTCGGCATGGTGGAGACGAGCAAGGTCCGCTGCGTCTTCAACTCCTTCGTGGAGGGGTAGGGCGGCGGGCCGATCGCCTCGAGCTGCTTGGCCTTCCGCTCCTCGCCCTTCTGCCGCAGCCGGTCGATGGCGCCGAAATAGGACTGGGTCTCGCCCCGGCTCACGTCGATGACCTGGCCGACGCCCACATAGGCCGCGAACAGGTCCGGGCGGGCGCGGATCATCTCGATCCCGATCACGCTGCCCCATGACCAGCCCAGCAGCACGATCGGCCTTCCGGGGAAGCGGCGCCGCATCGCCTCGGCCAGCTCCACCCCGTCCACGACGAAGCGGCCCAGCGTGAGCTCGCCCGAGCCCGCCTTGCCGTTGCGCCCGAACGTCCGGCCCGCGCCGCGCTGGTCCCAGTTCACCACGGTGAAGTGCTCGTCCCAGCCCGGGAACGCGGCTTGCGCCACCAGGCTCATCGTCGAGCCCGGCCCGCCGTGCAGCACGATGAGGATCGGGTTTTCGGGATCACGCCCGCGGATCGTGACCCACTGCTCGATCCCGCCCAGCGTGATCCAGCCCTTCTCGTCGAGGCCCTCGCCCAGGTAGGCCTTCGCCCGCCCCGCCCGCTGGATCGCGCCGCGCACCACGAAGGCGCCGGCCACCAGCCCCGCCGCCGCCAGCAGCGCCTTGCCGATGGGCGCCCCGCGCTTGCCGTCTTCGGCCACGCTCACCTCCGTCGCTTCGTCCGGCGGCGAGGATAGCACGCAGCTCAGACCCCGTGCGCGCGGGTCGTCAGCAGGAAAATGCAGCCCGCCAGCGCGGCGAGCGAGAAGAAGATGTGGCGCATGGCCAAGCCTCCCGTCGTCACGGACGGGGATAGGCCGGCCTGCGCGGCGCGGATGTGACCGCGGTCACATCCGCGGGGGCTCGAAGCGCCCGCCCGGCAGGTCCGGGGGGGCGCTCCAGTCCGGGCTAGTGGCCGCTGTGCTTGGCCGCTTCGTCGACGGCCGCGCCGCCGGCCGCGCCGA
>JAGWSE010000288.1 GCA_028869395.1 Alphaproteobacteria bacterium
CCCCGCGCGCCCAGGCCGCCGACGTGCGGCTCGCTCGCGCCGACCTGCTCTGCGGCTGGGCCGTCCGGCTGAAGGACGAGGCGCTGTTCCGCGCCGCCCTGGCCGATGCGGCGCTGGCCGCCTCGCATCTCGACGCCGCCTACGAGCCGCTCACCTGGGCCCGCGCCGAGGCGCTCAGGGGTCAGATCCTGACGCTCTGGGGCGAGATGCTGGGCGATGTCGACAATCTCGCCGCCGGCTCGAGCGCGCTCGCGGCCGCGCTCGACCAGCTCAGCCGCGACCACAGCCCGCTCGACTGGGCGCGCGCCCAGATCGCGCTCGGCCACGCTCTCCAGGGCCTGGGCGAGGCGAGCGCCGCGCCGCGCGCCTACGAGCAGGCGGTCACATGCTACGAGCGCGCCAACCTCGTGCTGAAAAACCTCGTCGGCAGCCCCCTGCGGGGCCTGGCGGCCGGCGCGCGGGCGACCTGCCTGGCCCGGCAGGCGGAGCTCACCGGCGATCTCGCGGTCCTCGACGCCGCCGAGGCCGCGTTGAAAACGGAACTCGTCGCCGTCCAACCGCGGCGCGACCCGGTGGGCTGGGCGCTGGCGCAGCTGCACCTGGCCCGCATCTACGAAGCCCGCATGGACATCACCGGCAAGGACGCCGGCCCCCGGCGCGCCGCCGCGGTGATGGCCCTGGATGGGGCGCTCGACGTGTTCTCCGAGCAGGGCCTCGCCTCGCTCGCGAACCTGGCCGCCGACGCCCTGGAGCGCCTGCGCGCCGGCTCCGCGCTCAGCCGGCGGGCCGCCGACTGAGGCACTTTGCGACCGGCGCGTGTTCTGCCAAGCTCGCTCGCGTCACCATGGGGGACCTATCGTGCGAGTGAGCAGGATCTTCTGGATCGCGTCGGCGGCCGCGCTTTGCGCGGGCGCAGCCTCGGCGGCGCCGCTGCCGACCTGGATCGAGGCGCCCACCTACGCCCAGGCGGCGGCGGTCTATCCGGCCAAGGACAAGGCCCATCCGATCGCCGGCGCCGCGACCCTGACCTGCACCATCACCTACAGCGGCCGGCTGAGCGACTGTGAGACGCTGCGGGAAGGGCCGACCGGCCATGGCTTCGATGAGGCGGCCCACAAGCTCGCCGCCTACATGCGACTGCAGACCGGGCCCGGGATGTCCAGCGGCGACGAGGTGCGGGTCACCTTCGGCTTCCTGCCCGAGATGGCCAGCGGCGCCGCGACGCTGGAGAGCAATCCGGTCTGGGTCGAGATCCCGCCCATCTCCGACTTCCAGGCGACCTTCCCGAAGACCGCCAACGGCGTGAACCACGTGGTGGTGGTGCTGGCCTGCGACGTGCAGGCGGGCGGGGCGCTGTCCGGCTGCAAGGTGGACAGCGAGGACCCGGCCGGCCAGGGCTATGGCCAGGCCGCGCTGACGCTCGGGCCGAAGTTCCGCGTCGGGCTGATGACCGGCGACGGCCTTCCGACGGTGGGCGCCAAGGTGCGGGTGCCGATCCGCTACGAGCTGACGCCGGCCCCGCCGCCCAAGTCCTGAGCAGCGGCCTCCGCCGACACCGCCTCGACCACGCTCGCTCAGTCGCCGCGCGCGGCGGCAAGGTCGGCGTAGGCCGCCGCGAGGGCCGCCCGGACCGTCGCCTCTACCGCCCCCGCCACCACTTCAGCCCTGCCCGTTCGGCGACCTCCAGGACGGCGTAGAGGATCGCCCCCATGGCGCCCAGCATGAACAGGGCGGCCAGCATGCGCGCGGTCTCCAGCTTGAAGCTGGCGTCGAAGATCCGCCAGGCGAGGCCCTGGACCTTGCCGGAGCCGGCCACGAACTCGGCGACCACCGCGCCCACGATCGCCAGGCCCGCGGCCACCTTGTGGCCCTGCAGCACGAAGGGCACGGCCGAGGGGATCCGCAGGCGAACGAGCCGCTGCACCCGACCGGCGCCATAGAGGTCGAACAGGCGCATCAGGTCGGGATCGACCGCCTTCAGCCCGGTGAGCGCGCCGGAATAGATCGGGAAGAAGGCCACTACGACCGCCAGCGCCACCACCGCCCGCTCGGGATGGTCGGTGCCCGCCCAGATGTTCACCAGGGGCGCGATCGCGATCACCGGCGTCACCTGCAGGATGACGGCCAAGGGCTGAACCGCGCGTTCCAGCGTCGTCGACAGCACCACCGCCAGCGCCAGGACCTGGGCCATCACGCTGGCGATCACCAGGGCGGCGAGCGCGCTGGAGAGCGTGTACCAGGCGGCCTTCAGCAGGCCCGGGAAGTGCCGCGCCAGGCTCACCGCCACCGCGCTGGGCGGGGTCAGGAAATAGCTCGGAACGTGCATCGCCCGGCAGGCGATCTCCCACCCCGCCAGCAGGACCGCCACCAGAGCCAGGGGGGCCGCGATGCGCGCGAGCCGGCTCATGCGGCCATGCCCTGGGCCAGCGCCTTGGAAACGGTCTCGACCGTGCGCCGGAAGCCAACCGTCGTGCGGAAACCGGGAGCGCGCGGCAGCGGGCCGTCCACGGCCGTCTCGCCCGCCAGCCGGCCGGGGCCCGCGGTCATCACCACCACGCGCGAGGCCATGTAGACCGCCTCCTCCACGTTGTGGGTCACGAAGATGATCGCCGGCTGCAGGCCCTGCCAGAGCTTGAGCACGTCGTCGGCCAGCGCCCGGCGGGTCATCTCGTCGAGCGCCGAGAAGGGCTCGTCGAGCAGCAGCAGCTTCGGCTCGGTGACCAGCGCGCGCGCCAGCGAAACCCGCATGGCCATGCCGCCGGAAAGCTGCGCCGGACGGGCGGCCTCCGCCCCCGCAAGGCCCACCCGCGCCAGCGCCTCGCCCGCGCGGCGGCGGGCCTCGGCGGCCGGAACGCCCGCCAGCTCCAGGGGCAAGGCCGCGTTGGCCCGGGCCGAGAGCCACGGCGCGAGCGTCGGCGACTGGAAGACCACCGAGGTCTCGCCGCGCGCCTGGGTGCGCCGCACGACCCCGCGCGTCGGCGCCTCCAGCCCCGCCAGCAGGCGCAGCGCCGTGGACTTGCCGCAGCCGGAAGGCCCGACCAGGGCCACGATCTCGCTCTCGCGGATGGCGAGGTCCAACGGGCCGAGCGCCCGGCCGCGGGCGTAGTCGACCTCGACGTTCTCCAGCGCCGCGACCGTCATTCCGGGCCGATCATTTGGGAACCGGCGGGTTCACGAACTGGAGCGTGTAGGCGGCCTTGTAATCCATGTCCTTCGGGTAGACGCCCTGGCCCGCCGCCACGTCGAAGAACTGTTTCCACCGGGCGTCCGTCATCGCCCCGATGCCGAGCGTCTTGGCGTCGCCGCCGTCGACGATCCCGTAGGCCTTCATCTTGTCCCGCGCCTGGGCCAGGACATCTTCCGTCATCTCCGGATTGTCCTTCATGATCAGCGCGTCGGCGGGCTTGGGATCGCCGTAGAGGTAGTCATGCCAGCCCTTGGCGGAGGCCTCCACGAACGCCTTCACGGCGGCCGGATCCTTCGAAATCAGGCTGTCGGGCGCGAGCAGCATGGCCGCATAGCCGGGATAGCCCTCGTCGGCGAGCAGGAAGACCTTCGGCTTCATGCCCGTCTGCTTCTCGATCGTGTAGGGCTCGCTGGTCAGATAGCCCTGCTGGGCGACACGCTTGTCGGCCAGGAAGGGCGCGGAGTTGAAGGTGTACTTGCGCACCTGGGCGTCGGTGAAGCCGTACTTGGCCTTGAGCCAGGCCCAGAAGGTGTCCTTCGACGCGTCGCCGAGCAGGAAGGGCCGGCCCTTCAGGTCGGCGAGGGTCTTCACCGCCGAGTCGGGGTGGATCATCAGGCACTGCGGGTCCTTCTGGAAGAAGGCCGCGACCGCCATGGCCGGGATCTTCTCGCGCACCAGGTTCATGACGATGAAGCTGTTGGAGCCGATCCCGAAATCGATCTGCCTGGCGGCCAGCAGCTGGGGCACGTTCACCGACGGGCCGCCCTGCAGGATGGTCACGTCCAGGCCGCGCTTGGCGAACTCGCCGGTCGCCAGCGCCTGGTAGTAGCCGCCGTGCTCGACC
>JAGWSE010000289.1 GCA_028869395.1 Alphaproteobacteria bacterium
CGCATCTTCGAGCGCTTCGTACGCTTCAATACGCCGCCAAACGGCGATCGCGGCAGCGGGCTGGGGCTGACAATCTCCAAGAAGATCGTCGAGCTTCACGGCGGCTGGATACGCGCCGAACTCGGGCCGAAGCAGCGCGGGCTGCGCATCATCTTCGAAATCCCGATCCAGGGCGCCGCCGGTCTCGCGGCCTGAGCGATGCGGCGTGGCTGCCGCAGGTGAATTTTCATTCAGGATGCCGCAAGGTTTAGGTCAGGCAGCGGAGGAAATCTGCTGTCCACCATAAGAGCTCGCAACAGTGCGGGCCATCTTCGGGAGAAGACGCCATCGACCGCAACTGCTGCGCGCGGGCTTGACGCTTTGTGCGAGAGCGGAGCGGAGCGCCGACAACCTGTCTCGTCGCGCGCTATGCCATAGAACCAGGGGGGAATTCACCAGTGCAACGAGAAATTGTCGCCGGGCTCATGCTGGGCGCCGCCGGCCTGGCCCTTTCGTCCGGTATCGCCGAGGCGCAGACTTCGAGTACGCCATCTGCGGACGCCAAGCCCGCCAGCGCGACGGTTTCCGAGATCATCGTCACCGGCTCGGCGCTCCCGACGACGCCGGACCGGATCGTCGCGCCGGTCACCACGGTCGACCAGCACCAGATCAACGTCGCTGGCGGCACGACTGACACGCTGCAGGTGCTGCGCAAGACGGTCCCGGCGTTCCAGGGCCGGGGCAACATCGGCGCTAGCAACGCCAACAACACCAACCAGAACACCGGCGGCGGCGCGCAGCTGCGCCTGCGTGACCTGGACACCCTGGTGCTGATCAATGGCCGCCGGGTGGCGGTGGACGCCATCGCCGGCGTGGGCGGCAAGATATTCGTCGACGTCAACCAGATCCCCCCCAGCGCCATCGAGCGGGTGGAGGTGCTGGCCGACGGCGCCTCGGCGATCTACGGTTCGGACGCCATCGGCGGCGTCGTGAACTTCATCCTCAAGTCGAAGTTCAATGGCCTCGAGGTGGGCGGTCGCTACGGTGGCGCCGACGGCGGCTACACCGAGAGGAGCGCCTATTTCACCGCGGGCAAGAGCTTCGGCGACCGCGTGGACGTGGTCCTGAACGGGTCCTACAACCACACCGATCCGCTCTATCAATATCAGAGAAGCTTCACCCACCCGTTCTTCGTCAACGGGACGAACGTGCCCGGCGCGGTCGGGACCGCGCTCCTCAACCTGAACCTCAATTCGCCCAGCCAGGCGGTCCCCACGGGCCTGGCCGCCACCGCCCCCAGCATCGCGGCCCTGGAGCCTTCGGTCTACACCGCCTCGAGCGCCGCCGGGATCGGCGGAACCTACGACCTGTCGCAATTCCAGACCCTGCTGCTCGAGCAGAACATGTCGGCGCTCGGCGGCAACTTCACGGTCAGGCTCGTGGGGGACGAGACCCTGCAGGCCTTCGGCGATTTCGAATACGCACATGGGACCAGCTTCACCCGCTTCCTCCCGCGGGTGGCGGCGGTGACCGTGGCCGCCGGCGCTCCGTTCAATCCCACGACGGCCAGCGTCGGCGGCGTGCAGTTCGGCGACCCGTCCTTGCCCAAGACCTACCACAACACCACCGACAAGTTCCGCATCACCGCAGGCCTTCGAGGCGCCATCGGCGCCTCGGAGAGCCCGTGGCGCTGGGAAGCGGCCTTCACCCACAGCCAGGACAAGCTCGACCAGGCCCAAGCCAATGTCATCTACGGCCCCAACCTCCCCCTGGCGATCGCCGGCGGCTACGACGCCTCGGGCAATCCCGTGGCGGGGGGCGCCTATTCCAAGGTCTACAGCAACTACGACACCAACGCCGCCCTGGTGCTCGTTCCCGCCCTCGACCCCTTCGCCCGCGGAGGCCGCAACCCCGCCTCCCTGGCGCAGGTGTTCGGGACCGAGCTGGTCAACGGCAAGTCCACCCTGGACAGCGCCGACGCCAAGATCACCGGCGACCTGTTCCGCCTGCCCGCCGGCGAGCTGGCGCTCGCGGTGGGCGGCGCCTGGCGGCGCGAGGCGCTCTCGGCGGGCGCCGACCCCAACGGGCGCAACACCGGCCCGACCGCCCAGCGCTGGATCGGCGGCCAGTTCTTCGATCCCTTCTCCAAGAGCCGCACCATCTCGGGGGCCTTCGCGGAGCTGCGCGTCCCGATCACCAGCGACGACTGGAACTTCCCGGGCGCCCGCTCCCTCGACCTCGTGGGCGCGATCCGGTTCGAGCACTACAGCGACGCGGGCGACTCGACCGTTCCGAAGATCGGCGTGCGCTGGGAGCCCGTGGATTCCCAGCTGACCTTCCGCGCCACCTATTCCAAGTCGTTCACGGCGCCGTCGCTCTACGCCGAGTACGGGCCGACTGACACCCGCCAGGCCGGCGGCGCCATCATCCAGAACACCTTCCCCGGCCAGCCCAGCAGTCCCTTCAACGCCGAGGACGGCAACAATCCCAAGCTGTTGCCCGCCACCGCCCATATCTATTCCGTGGGGGCGGTGGTGCAGCCCAAGGCCATCCCCGACCTTCGCATGAGCGTGCAGTACACCTCCGTGGACCAGAAGGGGATCGCCGGCGGCATCGGCTTCAACAACATCCTGTCGGACGTGAACCGGCTCGGCTCGCAGTCGATCTTCTACAGCAACGTGGCCCGGAACAACTTCCCCGGCCTGCCCGGCGCCGTCGGATTCAACAATCCCGGCGACCTCCTCGCCTACCTGAACGCCGCCCCGGGCGTGAACAACAACAACCTCTACCTCATCGACCAGTTCCGGAACCTGGGCGGCGTGAAGGTGCGGGCCTGGGACTTCACCCTGGACTACGTGGTCCATACCGACAGCTGGGGCGACTTCAGCTTCAGCAGCCTCGCCACCTATCTGGCGTCCTACCAGTACCAGGCCCTGCCCTCGCAGCCCTACTATGAGTTCGCCGGCGTGGTGAGCAACAGCCCGCAGGCCGGCGGCACCCAGCCCCGCTGGCGCGCCTATACGACCCTGGAGTGGGCGATGGCGCGCTGGGACGCCGTGCTCGCCAACAACTACATCAGCTCGGTGAGGGACGAGGGCGCCGGCGGGGCGACCTTCGTCAACAGCCATGGGCGCGCACTGCACGTGGGCGCCTACGCCAGCTGGGACGCCCGGCTCGCCTACCGCCTGGGCGGGGGCCTGGTCCCCGACCTGCAGGACGCGCGTATCGCCGTGGGCGTGAACAACATCTTCGACGCCCAGCCTCCGGCGGCGCCCAACGCCTTCCCGGACAATGGGCGCGATATCTCCACCTACTCGCCGATCGGACGGCTCTGGTACGTCCAGCTCATGGCGCACTTCTGAAGACCCAGGGTGCGGGGCGCGTGCGACGGACTTGCGCAAGCGGCGGGGCGGGCCTCTAGTTGAGCGCTGGAGGCTCGCAACGAAAGGCGGCGGATGGCGTCCCGCGCACTCCTGGTCCGCGCGCCCGGCAGGGGCCGTGGCGCGCCATGAGATCGATCGGCGCGCGCCTGGCCTTCTGGTACGCGCTCAGCGCCACCGTGAGCATGGCCATATTGTTCGTGGCCGGATACCAGCTCCTGGAGTCGCGGCTGATCCATGGACTTGACCAGCTGAACGAGGCCGAGTTCCGCCAGCTGCAGGTCCGCCTCGGGCCGGACTACCGCAGCCTCGGCTCCCGCGAGATGGACCAGCGGATCCGCCAGACCACCGAGTCCGGGACCATCCTGTTCTACGTGGATGTGAACGAGCCGCGCGGTCGGGTCTCGTTCAAGTCGCACAACCTGCACGGCCGCGAGATCCCCGACGTCAAGGGCAGGCGCGCCTATTCCGCCTCGATGCCGGGGATCGGCGCCTTGCGCGTCGACGAGTTCCTGCTGCCGCCCTTCGACGTCAGCATCGCAACCTCGGAGCGCCCGGTCCGCGACGGGATGCGCGAGTACCTCAAGGTCAGCCTCATGCTGATGGCGGCGATGCTGTTCGCCAGCGTCGGGATCGGGATCGGCATGAGCCGGCTGCTGCTTCGCCCCTTGCGCGCGATCCGCGAGACCGCCGCCCGCATCCGCTCGGACAACCTTTCGGAGCGGATCCAGGCACCCGACGTGCAGGACGAGCTCACGGACCTGGCGCTGCTTCTCAACGAGACCTTCGACCGGCTCGAATCCGCCTTCAACCAGATCCGCCGCTTCTCAGACGAGGCCTCCCACGAGCTCAAGACGCCGCTGTCCCTGATCCGGCTGCACGCCGAGAAGATGCTGAGCGACGGCGCGCTCGCGCCGGGGCACGCGGAGGCGGTCCTCGTGCAGATCGAGGAAGTGGCGCGCCTCAACCAGATCATCGACGAGATGCTGTTCCTCTCCCGCGCCGAGGCGAAGGCCATCCCCTTCGACCTGAAGCCGCTCAGTCCCTTGCGCTTCCTGGAGTCCTTCGCGCAGGACGCCCAGGCGCTCAGCGAACATACCGGGCGGTGCTTCACCTGGAGCCATCGGGGTCGCGGAAAGGCGCTCTTCGAGGAGAAGTGGCTGCGCCAGGTGCTGCTCAATGTCCTGACCAATGCGCTCCGCGCTTCCCCGCCCGGCGGCCAGATCCGACTGGAGTCGCGCCTGGCCGACGGGACCTGGCGGGTCAGCCTCGAGGACGAGGGACCGGGCCTCACCGCCGACCAGCGGGCCCGGATCTTCGAGCGTTTCGTGCGCTTCCATTCCGGGACCGCCGGCGACCGGGGCAGCGGACTTGGGCTGACCATCTCCAAGACCATCGTCGAGCAGCACGGCGGTCGGATCTTCGCCGAGCCGGCCCAGGGGCCCCACGGCCTTCGCGTCACCTTCGAGATCCCGAGCGCGCAAGGCGCGGACGCGCAAGCGGCCGCCGAGCGGACCCCGGTTCCTCCCCTGCCCGCCTAGCGCCCGCCGCGCACCTTCGGCGCGCCCGCCGTCCTGCCCCGGAAGGTCAGGACGGCCCAGGCCGCCATGGCCGCGGCCGAGCCCGCACACCAGCCGGCGAGCACGTCGCTCGGCCAGTGGACGGCGAGGTAGACGCGGCTGAAGCCGACGGCGAACATCAGGAAGATCGCGAGCCCGAAGGCCATGAGCTTTCCCGCCGTGCGCGTCTCGGCCCTGGCGACGATCACCGCCAGCGTCAGGTAGACGCTCGTCGAGATCATGGAGTGGCCGCTCGGGAAGCTCGGCGAGTTGACCACCGTCCCGTGCGGGACGAGTTCCGGACGGGGGCGACCATAGAGCGCCTTGAGCCCGTTGCTGGCCAGGGCCGAGACGGCGACCGTGACCGCCAGCACCACGGCCTCCCGGCGCTTGCGATGAACCAGCAACTCCAGCACCGCCAGCAGCGTCAGAAGCGTCATGAACATCACCCCGCCCAGGGCGGTCATGTCGCGCAGGGCGGTCTGCAGGGCCGCCGGCCCGATCGGCGCCGCCGGATCGCCCGGCCGGCGCAGCATCAGGATGAGGCGCCGGTCGAGACCGAGGGTCTCGCCCTCCTGCATCTCCCCGCCGATGGCCAGGAAGGCCCAGACGGCCCCTGCCCCCGCCGCCATCAGCAGCAGGATGCGGGCCTCGAGGCTGCGCAGCACGCTGCGCAGCCCGCTGCTCAACCCGGGGGGCGGCCGCTCGCCAGTCGGGGGCGCGGGTCTCCGCATGGCCGTCGATCAGCTTCGCCCGACCTCCAGGATGACGAAGGTGCCCGGCTTGGTGGTCGGTCTCTGGCCCTTGGGAACCGGCAGGTTGTAGGTGGCCGCCGGCAGGTAGATGTGGCCGGTCTTCGGATCCACCGCCCCGGTGCGCGCCCCGATCTGTGTCGGAACGCGGCCGATGACCTGGTTGTCGTGCGGTCCGGAGAGGGCCACCACGTTCAGCTTCCCGTCCATGGCCGTCGGGATATAGGCCAGGTTGCGGATGGGATCGTAGATCACCGCGTCGGGGAAGCCGCCGATCTTCAGGCTGGCGATCTCGTGGCCGGTGCGGGCGTCGAGGACCTCGGCGTCGCCGTTGTGGCAGGCGGTGATCAGCCGGTCGCCGGACACCAGGGCCAGGCCGCCCGGGCCATGGCAGCCCTGCAGGGCGTAGCGCGTCACCACCTTGCGGGCCCGCAGGTCGACGACGGCGATCTGGTCCTGGCTCTCGATGTTGATGTAGGCGCGCCCGTGGCCGTCCACCGCGCCGAACTCCAGGCCCGCGACGATCGGGATGGTCCCCACCACCTTCGCCGCGCGCGGGTCGACCAGGGTGAGCAGCCCGGCGTCGCCGTTGATGACAACCGCCAGCCCGGTGGCCGGATCATAGACCGCCCCGTCGGCGTCGGGCGCCACGGGCAGTGTCGCCTTCAGCTTGCCGTCGGCGGTGAGGATGCGGACCGTCTTGTCGCCGCTGTTGGTGGTGACGATCAGGTTCTCGTGCGGGATCGGCAGGATCTCGTGGAGGTGGCTGCCCGCCGCGAAATCGGTGTTGAGCTTGCCGCTGTCCACGTCCAGGGCGAGCACCCGGTCGCCGTGGGCGACGAACAGGCGCCGGTGCGCCGGGTCGAAGCTGGCGTAGTCCCAGCCGCCGTCGGGCCCCGGGAAGCGTCGGATCACGTGCAGGCCCGCCACATAGGCCGCCTGGCCCGGCGTCGGGGCCGGAGCCGCCTGTGCGGCGCCTGCCCCCGCCATCGCCCCCATCATGAGGGCCGCAAGCGCCCCCGCCATCCTTGTGGTCCTCATGGGTCCAACCCTCCTGCGGCCTGCGGGGGCGCGCCGCCCCGCCCTGGCTGCCTCATGAACCGGCCGGCGCGCCGGGTCGTCGTCACGTCTCCTGTGGCAAGGGCGCCCCGCGCGCCGCACCGCATCGTGCGGCGAGGCGGCGCCTCATGTCGTCTGCTCCTCGGCGGAGCCGCGCCGCCGCGTCCCGCCGAACAGCCGGTAGACCGCCGGCATGGCCAGCAGCACCAGGGGCCCCTGGGCGATCAGGCCGGCGATGATGGCGATGGCCAGCGGCCGCTCCATGGAGGCGCTGCCGCCCAGGGCGAGCGCCAGGGGCGCGAGCGCCAGGATGGCGGCCAGCGTGGTCATGGCGATGGGCCGGATCCGGTTCATGCCCGCCTCGACCAGCGCCCGGTCGGGCTCTACGCCTTCCGCCACCAGGGTGTCGTATTCGGTGAAGTAGAAGATGGCCACCTCGGTGGTGATGCCGAGGATCATGGTCATGCCCATCAGCGCCATGATGTTGAGCTCGACCCCGGTCAGGAAGAGGCCGATGGCGACGGCCGAAGCGGCCGCGAGCGGCATCGCGACGATCGCCAACGCGACCCGGAAGCGCTCGTAGAGCACCAGCAGCAGCACGAACACTGCCGCCACGGCCGCCACGAACACCAGAGCCAGGTCGCGGA
>JAGWSE010000290.1 GCA_028869395.1 Alphaproteobacteria bacterium
ATCACGGCCGACCTGCGCAAGTTCAACGACAAGAGCTGCCAGGTCTCGGAGATCCGCATCGCCGGCAAGACCGCGAAGGGCACGGTGCTGATGGAAGTGGCCTGCGCGGACAAGCTGCCGGGCTACATGATCGAATACCAGGAGCATCCGGTGACCGCGATCGCGGCGACCGGCTGCCGGTTCGCGGGCAACTGCGAGCTGCCGAGCAACAAGGCGACCAAGTAGGTCTCCCGGCTCGGTTCGACGGAACAGGCCCGCGGGTTCGCCCCGCGGGCCTTTTTCGTCAGATGACCGCTTCGATGAACATCGGGCCGCGCTGCCCCATGGCGGCGGCGAAGGCGGCCTCGAACTCCTCCCCGGTCGTGCAGCGGCGGGCCGGGACGCCCAGGCCCTTGGCGACCGAGGTCCAGTCGATGGCCGGATCGCCGAGCTCGAGGAGCTTGGCGGCCTGCGGCCCGGCCTGGCCCGCGCCGGTCCGCGCCATCTCGATGTTGAGGATGCGGTAGGTGTTGTTGGCGAACACGATCGCGGTGACGTCGAGATTCTCGCGCGCCATCGTCCAGAGCGCCTGGACGGTGTACATCGCCGCTCCGTCGCCGTTCAGCGAGATCACCTTGCGGTCCGGGCAGGCGACGGCCGCGCCCACGGCGAGCGGCAGGCCCGCGCCGATCGCGCCCCCGGTCAGCGCAAGCACCTCGTGCGGGGCGGCGGTCATGGCGGGGACCGCGACGCCGCCGCCGGAGGTCACGCTGTCGTCGCAGATGATCGCACCCTCCGGCAGGTGGCGCGCGACGGAGATCCCGGCGAGCTGCGGGCTCAAGGCGCCGGTGGGCGCGGCGTCGGGGATGCTGCGCGGCTGGGCGGGACCCTCTTTCGGCGCGCCGAGCGCATCGGCCAGCGCCGCGAGACCGGCCACCGCGTCCTCCGCCCGGTCGGCGAGCGAGAGCGTCGCGGCGCCCTCGGGGACCAGGACGCTGGGCCGGTTCGGATAGGCGAAGAAGGCGACCGGCTGGGTGGTGCCGGCGAAGACCATCAGGTCGACGCCCTCGAGTTCCGCGAGCGCCATCTCTCCGAAGTACTGCACGCGGCGAGGCGCGAAGTGGCCCGCGCCGCGCGGCTGGCGGGCGACGAAGGTGTCGGCGAAGACATGCACGCCGGCCGCCTGCAGGCGCGCGGCTTCCTTCAGGCCCTCGGCCTTGCAGGCCTGGCCGCCGATCAGGACGACGGGCTTGGCGGCGGCCTTGATGGCGCGCGCCGCGGCGTCCACGGCCTCGCCCTTCGGCGCCGGGCGGGCGGGCTTCTGGGCGATGACCGGCTCGGTCCTGGTCTCCAGCCAGGCGCTGTCCGCCGGCAGGATCAGGCTGGCCGAGCCGCAGGGTGGGGTGAGGCTGGCCGCCACGGCTTCGGCGGCGAGGCCCGCCACCGCGTCGGGGCTGTCGGCGGACTTCACCCAGATGGAGTTGGCGCCGGCGATGGCGGCGATGTCGGAGGCGAGCGGGGCGTCGTACTGGCGGTGGTAGGTCGCGTGGTCGCCGATGACGTTGACGATCGGCGTGAAGGCGCGCCGGGCGTTGTGCAGGTTGGCGAGCCCGTTGCCGTAGCCGGGTCCAAGATGGAGCAGGGTGCAGGCGGGCCGCTCCGCCATCCGCCCATAGCCGTCGGCGGCGCCGGTCGCCACGCCCTCGAACAGGCAGAGCACCGGCCGCATCTGCGGATTGCGGTCGAGCGCCGAGACGAACTGCATCTCGCTCGTGCCCGGATTGGCGAAGCAGGCGGTGACCTCGTTGGCGACGAAGGTCGAGATGAGGGCGTCGGCGCCGTTCATGGCTGGAACTCCATCACGTCTTGAGGGCAGGGGGTGGCGAAGAGGCGCTTCACGGCGTCGGCGCGCAGCCGGCGGGCGAGAGCCTGGGCGATGTAGCCCTTGTCGGTGATCTCGCCGTGCTCCGCATCGGGCGGCGTGTCGAGCACGGCGGCGCGGGCGATGCGCGCGCCCGCGCCCTTGGCGGCGGCGTTGAAGCGGGCGAGGCCTGAACGGACGGCGGCCTCGACCTCGGCGCGGCCCATGTTGGGGTTCGGATAGAGGAGCAGGCCCACGCCCGCCTCGCCCTCGCCGCACACCACGGCGTCGGTCACCGCCGAGCCGATGGCGCCGATCGCCCCGATCCGCAATTCGCCGACGCCGACGAAGGTCCCGCTGGCCAGCTTGAAGTTCTCCGAAAGGCGGCCGTCGAAGATCATGCCCCGCGCCGGGTCGGCCGGGTCGACGAAGCGGGCCGCGTCGCCCAGGACATAATAGCCCTCGTCGTCGAAGGCTCGGTCGGAGAGGTCGGGGCGGCCGAGATAGCCCGGGGTCACCTGCGGACCCTTCACCCGGAATTCGAGCTTGCCGGCCTCGGGCACGAGGCGGACCGAGGTCCCGGGGACCGGCAGGCCGATCAGGCCCATGCGGTCGTTGGGCCAGTGCACGTTGCAGGCGGTGGGGCCGGTCTCGGTCGCGCCGTAGCCGGAGGCGAAGCTGATCCTCTCGCCCACGGTGGCGATCGCCACCGCCTGGATGCGGTCGGCGACCGCCTGGCCCAGCGCCGCGCCGCCGTACTGCAGCACCCGCACGCGGGAGAAGAAGGTGCGCGCGAGCGCCTCGTCGCGCTCCAGCTCGTCGACCAGCAGCATCCAGCCGGCCGGGACCATGTTCATGTAGGTGGGCGCGACCTCGCGCAGGTTGCGCAGCGTCTCGCCGAAGCGGGCGGCGGTGGGCTGGCCGGCGTCGATCCACAGCGTGCCGCCGCGCGTGGTCGTGTAGTGCAGGATGGAGTTGGCCCCGAGGCTGTGGCTCCAGGGCGCGGAGTTGAGCAGCGCCGGCGGGTCGGGGTCGTCGAAGCAGGCGGCGATCTGGGCCGAGTTCAGCGCCACCCCGCGGTGGGTGCAGATCACAGCCTTGGGCAGGCCCGTGGAGCCGGAGGTGAGCAGGTACTTGGCGTGGTCCTGCGGCGTGGCGCTCGGGGCCGCCGGCGCGGCGCCCTGCAGCCGCTCCAGGGGGATGTCGCCCGGGCGCGCGTTCGTCGCGGCGATCACCGGCAGCCCCGCCAGCGCCTCGCATCCGAGGCCGTCGGCGAAGCGGGCGGCGTCCTCGGTATAGACGGCCGCGGGCTGCAGCACCTGGCAGGCATGCGTAAGGCGCGCGAGGTTGGCGCCGGCCAGGCCGTACTGCGGCGAGACCGGCGCGACCGGCATGCCCTGGCTCATGGCCGCGTAGGCGACCAGCGCGTGGTCGAGCCCGTTGTGGGCGAGGATCAGCAGCGGGCGGCGCGAGACGAGGCCCGCCTCGCGCAGGCCGCCGGCCAGCGCCTGGATGCGCGACCAGGCCTCGGCGTAGCCGACGGTCCGCCACCCGGCGCCGGAGCGCTCGGCCAGCCAGACGCGGTCCGGCGCGGCGTCGGCCCAGTGCGCCAGCGCCGCGGTCATGGTCTGGAACCGGGTGGAGAACGGCGTCGGATTGGTCAGCCGGAGCTCGCCGCCCGGCCGGCGCTCGACCTCCAGCCTGGCCGGCGCATAGCGCGGGTCGCGGAACGGTGCGGTGAGCGTGCGGGCCTCGGCGTCCATCAGGTCTTATTTCAGGCGGTGAGCCATCTTGCCAAGCTCGGGGCAGGGTCTATGAGGCGCAGGAAGGGTCTCGCCTCCGTAAGGGTAGAATCATGCACGCGCTCAACCGCACCGCCATCGCCGCAGGGCTCGCCCTCGCGCTCGCCGCTCCGGCCCTGGCCCAGCCGGCCAATCCGGCGACCGTCCAGGGCGGAACCTTCGCCGTGGAGCCGACGCACACGCGCGTGCTGTTCGCGGTCAACCACTTCGGCACCTCCACCTGGTACGGCGACTTCACCCACGTCTCGGGCTCCCTGAAGCTCGATCCGAAAAACCCGGCGGCGAGCGAGGTGGACGTCTCGGTGCCGGTGGCGAGCGTCTCGACCACCAACCCGGTGCTCGACGGCGAGCTGAAGAGCGCCGACTGGCTCGACGCGGCCAAGTGCCCGGCCATGACCTTCAAGTCGACCAAGGTCACCCCGACCGGCCCCGAGACCGCCACGGTCGCAGGCGAACTCACCATCCATTGCGTGACCAAGCCCGCGGTGCTGGACGTGCGCTTCCACGGCGCGGGCACGAACCCGATGAGCCACGCCTACACGGTGGGCTTCGATGCGACGGGCCACATCAAGCGCAGCGACTTCGGCGTGGCGAAGTACGTCCCCATGGTGTCCGACGATGTGGAGCTGATCATCTCGGCGCCGTTCGTGAAGAAGGGCGCATAGGCCGGGGCCCTGCTCCGTCGCGGCGCGACATCTCACGCGGATCCTGGGTCGCAGGGTCCGGGGAGCCACGTCGCGCCGCGGGCGTTCCACCCTCGGGACGCCGGATGAAAGGAGCCGCGAGATGGCCACGCTGGACCAGGGCGATCGGGACGAACTGAGCGACCGGCAATACGCCTTCCCCAAGCAGCGCAAGGAGCCGCTGGAGGATGCGAGCCACGTCAGGAACGCGGTGGCGCGGTTCGATCAGGTGAAGGACGTCAGCGACGCCGAGCGCGACGAGGCCTGGAAGCGCATCCAGGCGGCCGCCAGGAAGTTCGACGTCAAGCTCGAGGAACGCAGCTGGCGCGAGCTCGGCAAGCCGAAGCGCTGACCTTACGCCAGGGAGTGCGGCCTCCCGGTGGGCGCTGGGCTTCGCCGGCGCCTTCTGGCTGGGATCGGCCTACGGGTTCCTGCAGGGGCGCCTGATCTCGGCGGTCGCCCCGCCCTGGGCGCCAAATGCCTTGACAGCTCGCCGCGCCCGAAGCCTCATTTGATAAGTTCCTTTGAGTTCGCTTGTGCACCCAGTTTCGCGGAACGCGGGGTTGCGAATGCAGGGCCTGGAACGATCGCGGCCGTCCGGTCCCACCGACCGGTACCGGGAGATCTTCTCGCTGGTGAACAGCGGAATCGCCGTCTATCGGGCAGTGGACGGCGGCGAGAACTTCGTCTTCGCGGACCTCAATCCCGCCGCGCAGTCCATCGACCGGATCGGCTGGGCGGAGGTGCGCGACCGGCTCGTCACCGACGCCTTTCCTGGCGTCGCCGAGTTCGGCCTCCTGGACGTCCTCAGGCGCGTGTGGCGCACGGGAATCCCGGAAACCTTGCCGCTGAGCCTGTACAGCGACGGGCGGATCGCCGGCTGGCGAGAAAACCGCGTCTTCCGGCTGCCGTCCGGCGAGGTCGCGGCGATCTACGACGACCGAACCCGCGAGATGACGATCGAGGCGGCGCAGGCGCGCCACGCCAGGTTGGAGGCGGAACTAACCTATCGCCTCGACACCCGGCGCGACGCTGTCGAGGCGACGGCGAAGGCGCCTCGCGCGGTGCAGGGCCTGACTTCACCCGACGAGCTCCGACGCCTGAACCTGGAGCACTTCCGGCAGGTGCTCGAAAGGACCAGCGATCCGGTCGAGCGCTTCAGGATCGAGGCGATGATCGAGGAGGAGCAGGCCAAGCCGGACAGCGCCTACCCCGCCGCGCTTGGCCTGCAGACGTAGAGCCGCCCGCGCCCGCGGCTCTCAAGGCTCGTCGCGGATGCGGTCGACCTCGCGGTCGAGGCGGGCGAGCTGGTCGTGGAGGCGCATGCGGTCGTCCGGCGGGAGATTCCAGCCGTGGACGCTGTATTCGCGGGCCTCTTCGCCGCGGATGTCGTGCAGGCGGCCCATCAGGGCGTGGGCGTCGTCCGGCTCGATGCTGCCGTCGTCGACGCCCTGGCGGATCTCGTCGCGGATGCGGTCCTCGGAGCGGCGGAACTCGGGATAGCCCCCGGCGTCGTCGCGCCGCTCGCCGTCGTCGCGCCGCCAATCGCCGCGCTCGCGGTCGTCGTTGACCGGGCGCCAGTCGGCGGGCCGGCCATCCACCCACTGGCCGTGCTGGTCGTAGTAGCCACGGGCCATGGAGGGGGCGACGGCGTTGGCGTGCCAGCGTCCGTCGTTGTCGTACCAGCCGTAGGCGTGCTGGCAGTCCTCGGGGCCCTTGGCGACCTGGTTTCCGATCAGCGCGCCCGCCAGGCCGCCGACCACGGCGCCGGTGGTCTTGTGGTGGTGGCCCGAGACGGCGCTGCCCAGAAGGGCGCCGGCGAGGCCGCCGACGACCGTGCCGGCCACCCGGTTCTGCGCGCGCTGCTCGCAGGTCTCCTGGGCCAGGGCCGCTGAGGGCAGGACCGCCGCCAGCGCGACGGCGGCCATGAGGACGTTGCGACGCATGTGAGAGGTTCCTCGCTGTTGCCTTTGTGGTCCTGCGCGGCGCGGCTTGCGGGCCCGCCGTCCAGACCCGATGCGGCCGGACCATGCCCGATTCAAGCTGAACCGTAAGGGGTCCCGCCGTTCATGTGGGGTTCACGGCCGGATACTGCGGGTGCGCAGCGTCAGGCGACGGCGCGGACGTCCTCGGCCTCGCGGACCAGGGCCTCGGCCAGCGTGGTGAGCAGGGCCGACGGCGTCAGCGGCTCGCGCACGTAGAGGTCGGCGCCGGCCTCGATCGCCTGGCGCACCCCGTCGGCGCGCGCCCCGAACGCCAGGACGGGCGTGCGGCGGACGCTGTTCTCACGCTCGGCGCGGCGGATGGCGCGCATGCCGGCCACCGCCTCGGGGGCGGCGAGGTTGATCAGGATCAGGTCGAAGAAGGCCGTGTCGGTGGCGAGCGCCGCCTCGAGTCCGGTGGCGGCCTCGGTGAGCTCGACAGGGGTCTCGGCGGCGTTCAGCAGGTCGTGGACGGCGAAACGGCTGGCCGCGTCGTTGTCGGCCAGCAGCACCTGCAGGGTGGGCTTCGGCGTGCGCGCGCGCCGGTCGGCCCGGCCGAGGGCGCGCACGATGATCAGGTCGAGCGCCGCCGACGCCGCGTCGATGGTCTGGATGGCCGGCGCGAGCTCCGGCGAGGCGCAGACGCGGGTGAGCGCCGAGGCCGCGCCGAGAAGGGCGTTGAGCGGCGCGCAGATGTCGTGGCCGAGCTCGGAGACCACCGCGGACAGCGCCTCCGTGCGGTCGGCGGCCTCGTCCAGGGTGTCGAGGCGCGACTGCAGGTCGTGCTGCGACCCGCGGCCGGTCAGCATGCCGACGCGGGCGTGCGCCACGCCGATGTAGAGGGGGCGGAGCAGGCAGTCGTTGGCGCCGAGCGCCAGCGCCTCGGCGACGTCCTCGGACGCCGTCTCGGGGGCGACGGCCAGCACCGGCAGCTCGGCGGGGGTGCGGCGCTCGCGGATGCGGCGCAGGAGCTCGAAGCCCGGCTCGTCGCCCGGCGCGGCGTGCAGGCCCAGGAGCACGATGTCGAACACCGTCTTGGCGACCATGGCGAGCGCGCGCTCGTGGTCGGCGGTGTCGGTCACCTCGTAGCCCAGCCGCGTCAGGCGGCGGCGCAGGAAGGTGCGGGCCTCGTCGTCGGTCTCGACCACCAGGAGGCGGATCGGAAGGGCGGCCTTGGTCATGCGGTCACATCGAATCCGGGGCGCGCGCAGGGCGCTGAACACGGCATCATCGCCGCTCAGCCTTAAGGCGGGGTTGAAGCGCGACGGGATCGGCGCGCGCGTGCTAGCGCTGGAATCCTCACAGGCGGGACGCGGGCGCATGACAGACGAGACGGAGCTTCCGGCAGGCGTCGAAACGGCCATCGGTCCGGCGTTCGCCCGCGCGCCGGAGCTGGACGTTCGGCCGGGGACGCCCCGCGGAACCGTCAGCGCCTTCGTCATGCGCTCGGAGGCGAGCGTGATCTATCCGGGCATCCGCCGCCTGGAGAACGAGGTCACCCGCCGCCGCGACGCCCACGGCAACCGGATCGCCGCGGCGGAGGCCGAGCAGTCGGCGCCCGCGCCCTGGCTGCGCACCGTCTGGGTCTATGCGCCGCCGGGGGCTGAACGGATGGGGCCGCTGCCCTTCCTGTGCGTGCAGGACGGGCACTTCTACCTGAACCTGCTGCCCCCCGTGCTGGACAACCTGATCGCCGAGGGCCGGCTCCCGTCCATGGCCGCGGTCATGATCGACAGCGGCGGCGGCGACGCGCAGGGCTCGCAGCGCGGACTGGAGTACGACACGCTGTCGCCGCGCTACGCCGATTTCGTGGAGACGGAGGTGCTGCCGCGCATCGCCGCCGAGACGGGGCTTGCGCTCACCGACGACCCCGAAGGGCGTGCGGCCATGGGGGTGAGCTCGGGGGCGGCCTGCGCCTTCACCATGGCCTGGTTCCGTCCCGAGCGCTGGCGGCGCGTGCTGAGCTATTCGGGCACGTTCGTGAACCAGCAATCGCCGCCGGACCCGGCCACGCCGCGCGGCGCCTGGGACTACCACGCCCGGCTGATCGGCGAGGCGGAGCGCAAGCCGATCCGCGTCTGGCTGGAAGTGGGCGAGAAGGACCTGCACCACGACGATCCGGAGGAGACCTGGCACAACTGGCCGCTCGCCAACCGGCGGATGGCCGCGGCGCTCGCGGCCAGGGGCTACGAGGTGCGGCTCACCTTCTCGCGGGGCGGGCGCCACGCCGACCCGCGGGTCGCCGAGGCGACGCTGCCCGGGGCGCTGGAGTGGCTGTGGCGGGACTGGCCGCGCTGAGCTAGCCGGCGAGCGTCTCGGCGAAGCGGACCGGCTCGCCCCTGTGCGGCGCGATGATCTCGTCGTCGCGCATGACCACCGTCCCGCGGATGATGGTGGCGACCGGCCACCCCTTGGCCTCCATGTCGACGAACGGCGTCCAGCCGACGCGGCTGGCCATGTCCTCGTGGCGGAAGGTGCGGCGCGCCTTGAGGTCGACGATGGTGAGGTCGGCGTCGAAGCCGCGGGCGAGGCGGCCCTTGTCGGCCAGGCCGAACAGGCGGTTGGCGCCGTGGCTCGTCATGTCGACGAGGCGCTCCAGCGTCATGCGGCCCTCGGCCACGTGGGTCAGCATCACCGGCAGCAGGGTCTGCACGCCCGGCATGCCCGAGGGCGAGGCGGGGTAGGGGCGCGCCTTCTCCTCCTTGGTGTGCGGGGCATGATCGGAGCCGATCACGTCGGCGACGCCCATGGCGACGCCGCGCCACAGGCCTGCGCGGTGGTGGGCCTCGCGGATCGGCGGGTTCATCTGGGCGTAGGCCTTCAGCCGCTCGTAGGCCTCGGGCCCTTCGAGGGTGAGGTGCTGCGGCGTGACCTCCACGGAGGCGACGTCCTTGTGGGCGGCGAGGTAGTCGATCTCTTCGGCGGTGGTGACGTGCAGGACGTGGATGCGCTTGCCGAGCGCCGTCGCGATGCGCACCAGCCGCTCGGTGGACTGGATGGCGGCCTGGGCGTCGCGCACCTCATAGTGGCTGGTCCAGTCGCCGGTGCGGGCCAGCGGACGGCGCTCCTCGAGGCGGTACTCGTCCTCGGAGTGGAAGGCGGCGCGGCGGTTGATGTTGCGCAGCACCTCCTCGACGCCGGCGTCGTCCTTGATCAGCAGGGTGCCGGTCGAGGCGCCCATGAAGACCTTGACGCCGCAGCAGCCGGGCAGCCGCTCCAGCTCGCCCAGGAACTTCGCGTTCTCGTGCGTGCCGCCCATGTAGAAGGCGTGGTCGCAGTGCATGCGGCCGCGCGCGCGGGAAAGCTTGTCGGCGAGCGCGTCGGGGTCGGTGGTGGTGGGCTCGGTGTTCGGCATCTCGAACACCGCCACAACGCCGCCAAGCACCGCGGCGCGCGAGCCGCTCTCCAGGTCTTCCTTCCACTCCAGGCCGGGCTCGCGGAAGTGCACCTGGGTGTCGATGACGCCTGGCATGACCGTGAGGCCGACGGCGTCGAAGGTCTCGCCGGCCGAGGCCTGGGAAAGGTCGCCGATCGCGGCCACCTTGCCGCCCCTCACGCCCACGTCGGCGATCCCCCGCCCGGCATGGTTCACCACCTCGCCTCCGCGGACGATCAGGTCGAAGGTCTCAGGCATGCTCGGTCTCCTCGGTGGACTGCGTGGCCGCGAGGAGGTCTTCGGCCGCATGGAAGACGGTTTCAACCGACAAATCCATCATGTGGCAGATGGCCTGGTTGAGCTTGGGATCGAGGTTGCGGATCTGTTCGAACGTGCGCGGGCCGCGTATCGAGCGGGTTTGCGCCCCCCAGGGACCGTACTGGCGCTCGTCCGAAGGCCCGAACAGGCCGAGCGTCGGAACGCCGGCCGCGGCGGCCAGGTGCATCGCGCCGGAATCGTTGCCGATGAAGAGGCGCGCGCGCCGGAGGCAGGCGAAGGCGGTGAGCAGGTCGACCTTGCCGGCGAGGTCGATGAGCTGGCCACGGCCGACGACCTCCTTCAGGTCGCGGGCGAGGTTCACCTCGCCGCGCCCGCCCAGCACCATCAGCCGCCCGCCCTGCAGCGGGGCGCCGGGATTGCGGATGAGCCGCAGCGCGACGCGGCTGAAGCGCTCCAGCGGCCAGGTCTTGCCGACCCAGTTGGCGGCAGGCGCCAGCGCCAGGATCGGGCCCGTCCCGGCTGTCAACTCCTCGGCGTAGGCCTCGATGGCCGGCGAGGTGAAGATGAAGGGCCCGGCGGGGTCGTCCTCGATGCGCAGGGTGCGCGCGGCCTCCAGCACCTTGTGCTGCGGCGGCCCGGTCGGACGCCGGTAGACGGCGCGGCGCCGGGCCGAGAGGAAGCGCGAAAGGCCCGAGCCGCGCATGTCGACGACCAGGCCCCAGTGGCGCTTGCGCACGCGCCGCCACAGGTCGAACCAGTGGCTGCCGTCCTTGGCCTTGGCGAAGACGATCACCTCGTCGAGGTTCGGCGCCTCGGCGAACAGCGGGGCGGCGAGGGGGCCCGCCACGATGGTGAACCGGGCGTTGGGGATCTCGTCGTGGAGGCGCTTGATCAGGCCCGAGGACAGCACGGCGTCGCCGATCCGCGTCGCCGTGATGAACAGGATGGGGAAGGACCCGCGCGCCATGGACGCCCTCTATAGGCCGCTTCGCCACTGGCGCTCCACTCCTCGCTGTCCCAGATTGCAGGCATGAGCGCAGAGCCGAGCTTCGCCGCCTTGCCCGACCGGGCGCTGATCGCCGTCGGCGGGCCGGACTGGCGGGATTTCCTGCAGAACCTGCTGACCCAGAGCGTGGACGATCTCGCGCCCGGCGAGGCGCGCTTCGCGGCGCTGCTCACCCCGCAGGGACGGCTGCTCTACGACCTCTTCGTGGTGGGCCGCAGGGAGGGCGCCTGGCTGGACGTGGCGGCCGAGCACCGGGCGGCGCTGATCCAGCGGCTGACGATCTATCGGCTGCGGGCGAAGGTGGAGATTTCCCCGTCTGATCTCGGCGTGGCCGCCGCCTGGGACGGCGAGCCCGGGTCGGGGTGGGTGCGCGATCCGCGCCTGCCGGCGCTGGGCTGGCGGGGCTATGGCGCCCAGGTCGCGGGCGACCCGGCCGCCTACGAGGCGCACCGGCTGGCGCTGGGTGTGCCTGGAGCGGCGGACTGGGGCTCGGAGACGACCTATCCGATCGAGGCGAACTTCGACCTGCTGAACGGCGTCGATTTCCACAAGGGCTGCTTCGTCGGGCAGGAGACCACCTCGCGGATGAAGCGGCGGGGCCAGGTGAAGAACCGCATGCTGCCGATCGCCTTCGAGGGGCCGGCGCCTTCGGAGGGCGCCGAGGTGCTGGCGGGCGACAGGCGCGCCGGCGAGGTGCTGTCGGGGATCGAGGGCCGGGCCATGGCGCTGCTGCGGCTCGATCGGCTCGAGGGCGAGCTGACGGTGGAAGGGCGGCCGGTGCGGGTCGAGCGGCCGGCGTGGTTCACCGCCGCGCTCGGGCAGGACGCCGCATAGGATCGATCGGGCCTTGAGCTTTGCGCCGGGCTCGGCTGAGAGTGCCGGCGATGGAGAGCCCCCTTTCCCGATGCGGCTGGCGCGGCATGGCCGGCGACCCGCTCTACGAGGCCTACCACGACCAGGAGTGGGGCGTGCCGGAGCGGGATTCCCGCGCTCTCTGGGAAAAGCTGGTGCTGGACGGTTTCCAGGCGGGGCTTTCCTGGATCACCATCCTGCGCAAGCGGGAGGGGTTCCGCGCCGCCTTCGACGGCTTCGATCCCGAGACGGTGGCCCGCTATGGCGAGGCCGACCGGGCGCGGCTGATGGCGGACGGCGGCATCATCCGCTCGAACGCCAAGATCGACGCCGCGATCGAAGGCGCGAAGATCTACCTCGCCATGCGCGACCGCGGCGAGGACTTCTCCGAGTTCTGCTGGAGCTTCGTGGACGGCCAGCCGATCCAGAACGCCTGGGGCGAGGTGGGCCAGGCGCCCGCCCAGACGCCGCTGGCGGTTGAGGTCTCCAAGGCGCTGAAGGCCAAGGGCTTCAAGTTCGTGGGCCCGGTGATCGTCTATGCCTGGATGCAGGCGACAGGCCTGGTCAACGACCACCTGACGAGCTGCCATCGCCACGCGCCGGTGAAGGCGCTGGGGGGGCGCGCCCATGCCTAAGGGCCCGACCATGATCCTGGAGAAGGCCTTTATCGGCGGGCTGGTCTGCGGCGTGGACGAGGCCGGCCGCGGCCCCTGGGCCGGGCCGGTCAGCGCCGCGGCGGTGATCCTGGAGAGCAATCCGCGCAAGGTCCCGAAGGGCCTGGACGATTCCAAGAAGCTCTCGGCCAGGACGCGCGAGGCGCTCGAGGTCGAGATCAAGGCCAGGGCGGTGGCCTGGGGCGTCGGGTTCGCCTCGGTGGCCGAGATCGCGAGCCTGAACATCCTGCACGCCACCGGGCTCGCCATGCGCCGGGCCGTGGAGGCGATGGCCGTGCAGCCGGCCTTCGCCCTGGTGGACGGCAACTACCGCTTCGACCTGCCGTGCGAGGTCAAGACGGTGGTGGGCGGCGATGCGAAGTCGAAGTCCATCGCCGCGGCCTCGATCCTGGCCAAGGTCGCCCGCGACCGGCTGATGGTGGAGATGGACCAGGTCTATCCGGGTTACGGCTTCGCCAGCCACAAGGGCTATCGCGCGCCGATCCACGCCCAGGCGCTGCTGAGCCTCGGCCCCTGCGAGATCCACCGCATGGCCTGGGGCCCGGTGAAGCTCGCCCTGAGGGGCAAGGACCCGCTGATGGCCTACGGCGACGTCATCGGGCAGGAGGAGCTGCCGTTCGAGGACTGATCGGCGCGTGGCGGAGGCGAAGCGCCTCGGCGGTGGCGGCCCGCAGCTTCGCGATGCGGTCGCGGTAGAGGCTCGCCAGCTGGTCCGGATCGGTGACGCCGTCGCGGGCCTTGGCCCAGGCGAGCTCACGCTGGCGCAGCAGGGTCTTGTCCTCGTGGGCCTGCAGGGCCTCGGCATAGGCTTTCCGAAGCTCGGCCTGCAGGCTCCGCAACCTGGGCTCGCCGCAGATCGTCCGGTCGGCAGGCGTCGGCTGACCGGCGCAGGCGGCGCCCTCGGCCGATCCGGCCGATGAGACCGACGTGGCCGGTGCGGGCTTTTCGGAAACGGCCGGCTGGGCGGCCTTGATTTTCGTCCTTGCGGGCGCGACCGGCGCCGGGGCGGCGGGCGTCACCGTGGCCGTTTCGACCGCCTGGACGGTCGCGAGTATTGCGATCTCGTCAATGAGGTCGCACAACCTGTGGTCTCGCGGGTGATCGGCAGCTTCATGGG
>JAGWSE010000291.1 GCA_028869395.1 Alphaproteobacteria bacterium
CGCGGGCGGTGGTGGAGGGCGACCTGGCCGACCGCTACCACACGCACTGCGATCCCCGGCTCAACGGCGAGCAGGCGCTGGATCTCGCGTTCCTGGTGGCCGAGAAGCTGAAGGAAGATCGCACCGACGTCTCCCGGCGAGCGGTAGCGAGCTGACCGCCGCGGAAGCGCGGACCGGCTGATCCAAGCTTTGCTTGCCGAGCGGCGCGGCTTCCCCAGTGTCCGCGGCTTCTTTGAAAGTCCGAGGCCTTCCCATGGACCGCACAGCGGCCCAGGCGCCCTCTCGTGCGGGAGGGCGCGACAGTCCCGTCCGCCGCGATCTGGCCCAGCTCCTGAAGCTCTCAGGGCCGGTGGTCATCTCGCGCCTCGGGATCATGGCGATGGGGCTCTCGGACGCAATCGTGGTGGGGCGCTTTTCGGCGACCCAGCTCGGCTATCATGCGCTGGCGTGGGCGCCGACGAGCGTGGTGCTGACCATGGGGCTCGGGCTGCTGACCGGGGTGCAGGTCATGGCCGCGCGGGCGATCGGGGAGGGGCGGCGCGACCTCACAGGCGCCGTGCTCAGGCGCGGACTGTCCTACAGCCTCTGGATCGGCCTGGTCTCGGGCCTGTTCCTGTTCCTCGCCGGTCCGCCCTTCCTGCACGTCATCGGCCTGCCGAAGGACCTGGCGGACGGCGCTTCGCCGGTCCTGCGGATCTTCTGCCTTTCCTTGCCGGGGTTCATGATCAGCGTGGCCGCCGGGGCCTGGCTGGAAAGCCTGTCGAAGCCGGGGCCCGTGGCCTGGGCGATGTGGGCGGCGAACGCCGTGAACCTGACGGTGGATCTTCTGCTGGTGCCCGGCGCGTTCGGCCTGCCGGCGCTGGGCGCCATGGGCGGCGCCTGGGCCACGACCATCGCCCGGACGTTCCTCGCGCTTGTGACGCTGGCCTACATCGCCCTGATGCCGGAGGCCCGGGCCCTGGGCGTCTTCGCCAAGCCCGAGCGCGACCGCGCCGCGGAGGCCGAGCAGCGGCGGATCGGCTTCGGGGCGGGCGCCTCCAACTTCTTCGAGGTGGCCTCCTTCTCCAGCCTCAACATCATCGCGGGCTGGATGGGCGGCCTCGCGGTCGCCGCCTGGACCATCGTGCTCAACGTGGCCGCGATCGTGTTCATGGTTCCCCTGGGCCTGGCGACGGGCGCGACGGTGCTGGTGGGTCAGGCCTACGGCGCAAGGGAGGGCGCGGGCGTGAACCGCGCCGGCGCGGTCGCCTTTTCCGTGACCGCCATCTTCGGCGTGCTGGTGACGCTCGCCATCTGGCCCAATGCGGCGCTTATCGCGCGTGGCTACACGAGCAGCGCCGAGACCCTGGCCATGGCCGCGCCGGCCCTGGCGCTCGCCACCCTCATGTTTCTGCCCGACGCCTTGCAGGTGGTGGCGGCCCAGTCGCTGCGCGCCCGTGGCGACGTCTGGCTGCCCTCCGGCACACACTTGACGAGCTACATCCTGATCATGATGCCGCTCGCCTGGTTCCTGGCGATCCCCATGCACATGGGGATCATCGGCATCTCCTGCGCGGTGATCGGGGCCAGCTTCGTCTCGGCCGGTCTCCTGCTCACCCGCTTCTGGATCCTGAGCCGCCGCCCGCTCTGACCGTCGCCCTAGCTGAGCGGGCCGGGGAGGGCGTAGGCCACGACCTGGTCCCCGCGCCTGGTGTTCGACTTCGAATGGCCGCCGGCGGCGATGACCACATACTGGCGGCCTTTCCAGACGTAGGTCATGGGCGTCGCCTGGCCGCCCGCCGGAAGCCGGCCGCGCCACAGCTCCTTGCCGGTACGAGCATCGAAAGCTCGCAGATAGTTGTCCATGGCCGCGCCGATGAACACCAGGCCCGACCCGGTCACGATCGGACCGCCGAAATTGGGCGTGCCGGTGTGGCGCAGGAAAAGCTGGCTGCCCGGCGCCATGTCGCGCGTGGTCCCCAGCGGCACGTCCCACAGGACCTTGCCGGTCCGCATGTCGATGGCGTGGAGCTGGCCCCACGGCGGCGGATTGCAGGGCATGCCGATCGGCGAGAGCACCGCGGCGCGGCGCATGCCGTAGGGCGCGCCGGTCTGCGGCGAGATCTCCATGTTCGGCTCGGCCCGCTGGGCCGCGCGCACCTTGTCGGCGGGAATGAGGGTGACGAGGTGCATCAGGTTCGAAGTGTTGACGTAGGCGACCTGCGTCTGCGGATCGAAGGCGAGCCCGCCCCAGTTCACCCCGCCGCCCGTGAAGGGATAGACGATCGTCCCCTGTAGCGAGGGCGGAGTGTAGAGGCCGTCGTGGCGGGCAGAGGCGATGATCTTGCGGCAGGCCTTGCGATCCCAGGGCGTGAGGCCGAAGGCGTCTTGCGGCCGGATCGTGCTGGGCGACAGGGGGCGGGGCAGGTCAGGGATCGGCTGGGTCGGCGAGAGCACCTCGCCTGGCGCGCCGCCCTGGGGCACGGGGCGTTCGTGGACCGGGATCACCGGGTGGCCGTTGTCGCGGTCCAGGGTGAAGATCAGGCCCTGCTTGGCGCCCTGGATCACAGCCGGCGTCCTGTGGCCGCCGAAGTCCACGTCGGCCAGGGTCGGCTGGGCGGGGACGTCGTAGTCCCAGACGTCATGGTGGGTGGTCTGGAAGCTCCAGACGACGCGGCCCGTCGCGGCGTCGAGGGCGACCACCGAATTGGCCTGGCCGTCCTGTCCGGGGCGAAGGCCGCCGTAGAAGTCCGGGCTCGGGTTCGTGGTCGGCACGAACACAAGGCCGCGCTTTGCGTCCACCGACATGGGCGCCCAGGCGTTGGCGGCGCCGGACACGTTGCCGGGCGCCTGGGAAGCGAGAGGGTCGAAGCTCCACTTCGGCGCGCCCGTTCGCACGTCGTAGGCCCGCACGGCGCCCGTGACCTCGCGGACCCGCTGGTTGTCGTCGAGCGAGGAGCCGATGACGATGGTGTCGCCCACGATCACCGGCGGCGAGGTGATCTGCATCTGGCCTTTGCGCTGGAACACGACGCCTGCGCCGACATCCACCGTACCGCGCTTCCCGAACGTCGCGCATGGCGCGCCGGTCGCCGCATCCAGCGCGATCAGCCGCCGGTCGGCCGTACCTACGAAGACACGTTCCGAACAGCGGACGTTTTCCGCGACGGTCGGGTCGCGCCAGTAGGTCACGCCACGGCAGACGAAGTCGTTCGGATAATGGACCTTGGGATCGACCTTCGGGTCGAAGGTCCACTCGGCCCGGCCCGTGGCCGGATCGAGGGCCGAAACCTGGTCGAACTGCGAGCAGGTGTACAGCCGCCCGCCGGCGAGGATCGGGGTGTCCTCGAAGGACGCCCGTTTCAGGCTGTGGCCCGCGGCGGCGCCGGTGGAGAAGGTCCAGGCGACCTTCAGATCCTTGACGTTGGCGGGCGTGATCTGGCCGGCGGTCGAGAAGCGTTGGCCGCCGGCGTCGCCACCGTAGAAGGGCCAGCCTACGTCCGGGGCGCGCGCCACGGAGCGCGGGCCCTGCGGCGCGCAGGCGGAAAGCGCCAGAAGACCCGCGGTGGCCAACGCACTGGCGAGCTGCGGCGGAACGGGCCTGAGGCTGCGGCTCGGAAGGATGGGCTGGGTCATGCTATCTGATGCCTGTGCGAGTCCTGTCGCCAGTCAAAGCCCTCCAGCGGTCCGCGCAACCCGGCGGTGACGACCGGCGCGTTGGCAGGGGCGGCGGCGCGAGCGGCGGGACATCCGGCGCGTTCCTGGGGCTGAGCGGGACCGAGCGGCGGGCGTTCGCGATAGGATGGACCACGGCCGCCGCGGTGGCCCTCGTCGTCTGCGCCTTCAATGTGTTGACCCACGTCCAGGACTGGCCCGAGCAGGGCGTCCTCCTGCCCCTGGTGCTGGAGGGGACGAGCTATCTGTTCGTCGCGCCCGCGCTGGTCGTTCCGGCGGCCATGGTGATCTGGCTCCGCCGCAAGGGGGCTCGCCCGGCCGCGGCGGCGCAGGCGCATGTGGCGGGCGCGGTGCTGTTCTTCGCCGTCCATGTGGGCGGTTTCATCCTGCTCAGGAGCCTGATCTTCCCGCCGCTTTTCGACTCGCCCTACGCCGTGGGCTCCCCGACGCACGACCTGCCCTTCGAGCTGGCCAAGGACAGCATGGCCTACGCGATTTCGGCCTTGGGCGCCTGGGCGCTGCTGCGCTGGAACCTCACAGGCGGCGCGGCCGAGATGCAGGGGCCGGCGGTGTTCGACATCCGCGACGGGGCGCGTCTCGTCCGCGCCCGGCTGGACGAGATCCTGGCCGTTCGCTCGGCCGGCAACTACGTGGAATTCGTGTTGAGTGACGGGCGTCGGCCGCTGATGCGCAGCCCACTGGCGGCGATCGAACTCGAGCTCGCCGCCCGCGGCTTCGTGCGAACCCACCGCTCCTGGCTGGTCAACGGCGCGCGCGTGACCGGCCTCAGGCCGGAGGGTTCGGGCGATTACGCTGTGGAGCTGGGCGAAGTGGAGGCGCCCCTGTCCCGCCGTTTCCCGCAGGCGCTCTCCGCGCTCAGGGGCTAGGCGCCCGCGCCCAGGATCCACCCTTCCTCGCGCTCCGCATCGAGAACCATGTCGGGGGAGGCCGATTTCGGCGGGCCGAAGAGCGCGCCCAGCCGGTTCGCCTCGTCGAGCCTCGCGAAATGTTCGGCCGTGGTGCGGACCTGGGTGAGGTCCTTCACCTCGCCCGGCGCGCCCTCCGGTTTCAGCATGGAGGGATAGACTTCGGCGGCGACGATCAGCACGCCCTCGAGATCGGCCTCCGACAGCGCCTTGAAGCCCGTCTCGAACGGCCAGACCTTCAGCGCCTCGCCGCGGGCCAGCTTCAGCCGGCGCACGAACGGGATGCCCAGGAGCGCCTGCCCGCCAACCGAGCCGTTGTAGTAGAGCTTCCAGATCGAAGCCGCGCCCTTGGCCGCAAGGTCCGCATGGCGGAACTCCGGCAGGTCGTCGGGTCCGTGCGGCCGGGTGCGCTTGGGCTGCAGGGTGGTCAGGGCGTCCTTCGGCGGGCAGCCCCAGAAGGGGAACGGGCCCCCGGTCAGGCGCCGGTTGATCTCCGAGCCCACGCCGAAGCGGTTGTTGGTGTTGTCGGGCTTGTCCTTGACCATGCGGTCGAGCTGGTCCCAGACGGCGCGCCACGCGGGTTCGGCGGAGAGCTTCATCGCCGCCGGAAAGCCGCGCGGGAAGCCCAGCGGGAAGTCGAGGCCCAGCAGTGCGCGCTCGCCCCGCTTCTTCAGGTCGTCGAAGATGGCGGCAAGACGCTTCTCTGCCTCCGCCCGGGTCGGCGGGTTGTAGCTCTCGAACGCCATGCGAAAGCGCACGTCGCGCTTGAGCACGCCGATCCAGATGGAGTCCGCCCCCGTCGTGGGTTTTGCGGCGGCGCTCCAGTCGACGATCACATAGGCGCTGAACAGGCGCGGCACTTGGGGACTCCAGTTGGCGTGAGAGGGGTTTTAGACCCCCGAGCCTGACGGTCCAACGTCCCCCGAAATCGGGCCGGGCTCAGGCGAGCTTGACGAGCATCTTGCCGGTGTTTTCGCCGCTGAACAGGCCCAGGAAGGCGTCGGGGGCTTTGTCGATGCCCTCGAAGACCGTCTCCTGCCACTTGACCTTGCCGTCCTTCACCCAGCCGGAGAGGTCATCGATGAACTTCGGCAGAAGGTCGAAGTGATGCGAGACGATAAAGCCCTCCATGCGGATGTTCTTGCCGATCAGCAGGGCGAGGTTGGAGGGACCGGGCTGCGGCGTGGTGGCATTGTAGATCGAGATCATCCCGCAGATGGCGAAGCGGGCGAAGAGCTTGGCCGCGTTCAACGCCGCCTCGAGATGCGCGCCGCCGACGTTGTCGAAATAGACGTCGATGCCCTCCGGAGCGCCGGCCAGCACCGCGGCGGTGAGGTCCTTCTCGGCCTTGTAGTCGATGGCGTGGTCGACGCCGATCTCCTTCAGGAATGAGACCTTCTCCGGGCCGCCGGCGGAGCCGATCACCTTGTGGCCCTTGGCCTTGGCGATCTGGCAGACCAGCGAGCCGACCGCGCCCGCCGCGCCCGAGACGAAGACGACGTCGCCGTCCTTCAGCGCCGCGACGCGCAGGAGCCCCGCGTAGGCGGTCAGCCCGGGCATGCCGGCCACGCCCAGGAAGGCCTGCGGCGGCAGGCCGCGTGGATCGAGCTTCTGGACGGTGTTGGCGGGCGCATTGAAGGCCTCGCGCCAGCCATACTGCGACTGGACGAGATCGCCCGTCTTGAAGGCCGGATCGTTCGAGGCGGTGACCTCGCCGATCGCGCCGCCGTTCATCACCTCGCCGAGCGCAAAGGGCGGGGCGTAGCTCTTCACGTCGTTCATGCGGCCGCGCATGTAGGGATCGACCGTCATCCAGAGGTTCTTCACCTGAACCTCGCCCGGCCCCGGATCGCGCAGCTCGACGGCGGCGACCTCGAAATTGTCGCGGGTCGGCAAGCCGCTGGGCCGGCTCTTCAAGCGGATCTCTTTGACGGTCGCCATGGTGTGTTCATCTCCTGCCGCGCTGGACGCGGGCCCCTTCAAACGACTGTTTAGCCTCCCTGGGCGGGTGGCGTCGAGAGCCGCGGGCGTGCTAGGCGCTCGGCCCAATTCGGAGCATACGATGGCTGAGTCCTTGCGGGGCGGCGTGATCGGCGCCGGCGTTTTCGGCGGCTACCACGCCAACCAGTACGCGCGCCTGCCGGGCGTCACCCTCTCCGCCGTTCTGGACCCGCATCCCGATCGCGCGGCCAAGGTGGCCGTGCCGCTGGGCGGCCGAGCCTTCCACGATCTCGAACCGTTCCTGGAGGCCGTCGACGTGGTCACGGTCGCCTCGCCGGCCACCTTCCACACCGAGCATGCGATGGCCGCCCTGGCCGCCGGCAAGCCCGTCTACGTGGAGAAGCCGATCGCGGTGAGCGTGGCCGAGGCCGAGAAGCTTCGGGAGCTCGCCCGAGCCAAGGGCCTGGTCGTCGCCTGCGGGCATCAGGAGCGGGTCATATTCCAGGCCATGGGCCTGTTGGACGTGCCTGAGCAGCCTCTGCTGCTCGAGGCGCTGCGGCACGGGCCGCCCTCGGACCGCAGCCAGGATGTCTCGGCGATCCTCGATCTGATGATCCATGATCTTGACCTCGCGCTGGCGCTGTCGAGCGCCGAGCCGGTGACGGCGGAAGGCGAGGGGCGTATCGGCGCCAGCGGATCGTGGGACGTGGCCCGCGCGGAGGTCTCGTTCGACGACGGCTTCACGGCGCTGTTCGACGTTTCGCGCCAGGCGGAGGCGCGCAAGCGGACCATGCGCGTGGTCTATCCCTCGGGGGAGGTCGAGATCGATTTCATGGCGCGGACCTTCCGCAACACGACGCCTTTCGCGCTCAACCGCGACTTCGCCGACACGCCGGCCGCGTCCAACCCGCTCGGGGTCAGCGTCGCGGCGTTCCTGGCCGCGGTGCGGGGTGAGGCGCCGCGTCCGGTGGTTACGGCTGGAGAGGCGATCCGGGCGCTCGACCTGGCGCTGGCGGTCGAACACGCGCTCGAGGCGCAAGCCTGAAACGGAAAAGGCGCCCCGCCGGAGCGGAGCGCCTCCTCGTCAGTATCAGGCCGCGAGGCTCAGAAGAACTTGTAGCGAAGCTCGATCCCGTAAGTGCGGGGCGGCGTCGTGTAGTAGGTCTTCTGGATGCCCTGGATGCAGTTGACCACGCCGCCGGCGATCACCGGACTGCAGGACAGCCCGGCCGGCAGGTTGGCCGCGTAGACCGCCGAGACGGCGCCGTTCAGAAGCTGCGACGTGGCGCCCTGGTCATAGCCGGTCTTGTTGAAGATGTTCTTGATCCAGGCAATCACCTCGTACTTGCCGGTGTCGCTCGTCCACAACGCGCGGGCGTCCCACTGATCCCAGGACGGCGCCTCGTTGTACCAGCGGCTGAAGATGTCGCCGTAGGCCTTGTCGCGCCAGGCGTAGGAGAGCGTGGCGGTCAACGATCCGGCGTTGCCCATGTGCCAGGTGTAGTTGCCGGCGATCGCGAACTTGTTGCGCGGGGCGTTGGGCAGGTCGTTGCCGGACAGGCTCTGCACGCGCTGGAAGCCGCCGTTGGGCAGTCCCGCCGTGTTCGGGTCGGCCACGCAGTCGCCGACCACCGCCGCGCCGCCGGCCTGGCACTGCGCGATCGTATGGATCGGCTTGGCGCCCGGCTGCATCGCGGTCGGATCGGTCAGGTCTTCGGCGAAGCCGTCCTTGATGCGGGTGTCGTTGAAGGAATAGCTGGCGATGATCTGCAGATTGTCGATCGGCTGCCAGATTCCTTCGAATTCGAAGCCGGCCGATTGCGACTTCGGCACATTGTAGAAGGAGGTCGTGCTCTGCTGGAAGGCTTGGCCGCCCAGCGTGCCGGTCTGGACTTCCCTGATCGGGATCTGCAGGTTCTTGTAGTCGTAGTAGTAGACGGCGAAGTTCGTCTGGAGGGTCGTGCCCCAGGTCTTCTTCAGGCCGGCCTCCCAGGCGTCCACCGTCTCCTTCTGCGAGAACGGCAGGAAGCTCAGCACCGTGAAGATGCCGATGTTGTAGCCGCCCGAACGGTAGCCCTTGCTGTAGTCGGCATAGATGTTGGTGTCGTCGTTCGGCTGCCACTCGACCTTCGCCGTGCCGGTCACCTGCTGCCAGGAACCGTCATAGTGGCGGGTCGCAAACCCGGTCGCGGGATCGTAGCTGGTGGGCCCCGTGACGCCTTCCGGCACGGTGTCGAGCGGACCGCCGGTGCCGCCGGCCACCACGCTGGTGACGCCGGTCAGGTCGAGCGGGGCTGCGAAGATCTCCGGCGGCACGCCGCCCAAGCAGGCGGGTAGGGCGAAGCAGAGCAGACGCACCGACTCGGTGCCGAACTTGCGGTCGTGGCTGTAGCGCAGGCCGCCGGTCAGTGTGAGGGTTGGCAGGACCTTATAGTTGATCTGCCCATAGGTGGCCCACGAGTCGTCGTGCATGTCCGGCCGGTTGTCGAACCGCCGCCCGATGCCGGGGGGACAGGCGATCGGCGGGGCCGAGACGCCGCCGCCGGGGGAGGTCCCGGAGAGGCAGACGCCGAACGGCGGGGAGATGTTCCACTGCACCTGGCGCGGGTCTTCCTGCGTGTAGACCGGCTGGGTGTAGTGCTGCCGGAACAGGTAGGCGCCCGCGATCCACTGCAGCGGCCCTTCGTTGGTCGAGACGAGGTTGATCTCGTGGCTCCAGAAGCCGTTGTGCTCCTGGTAGTTGAAGGATTCGGTCGGGTAGAAGGTCGTCGCGCCCGACTGGAAGGAGTCCACCGGCGCCTGGCGCGTTCCATTGGGGACCGAACCGGTCAGCAGGTAGTAATAGAAGACGCCGCCGGTGATGTACTTCACGTCGAAGCCGGGCGCGTGATAGGTCCAGTGGCTCGAAACCGTCCAGGCCACGGGCAGCCGCACGCGGTAGGAGACCGGGTCGCTCTTCAGCCAGGGACTGTAGTGGGCCTGGTTGATGCAGCTGCCGCCCGGCGCGAACGTGACGTTGGTCGCGAGCCCGCTGCAGCCGAAGCCCGACTCGATGCTGGTGTCGAACTGCTGGAATTCGAGGATGTTGTAGCCGTTGCCGCCGACCGGGTTGCCGGCGCTGATGTCCGGCAGCACCTGGTTCGGGTGGGCCGGATCGGCGCTGTAGATGTTGGGCGACCAGCCGCCGGACTGGGCGCCTGGGCCGCCGGCGCCGTTCTGCCAGTTGTTGTAGGCGACCTTGGTCCACATGTCGAAGTTCTTGGAGAACTGGACCGCGATCTGCCCTTCCAGGAAGTAGGTGTTCACCACGTTGCCTTCGGACGCATGGCCGGGCAGCGTGTTCTTGATCCAGCCTTCGCGCTGGTCTTCCCACTGACCCGCCAGCCGGAACTGGACGTTGTCGGCCAACGGTCCCGAGACGGCGAACTCCAGGTTGGAGTGCTGATAGTTGCCGTAGCTGGCGCGCATCTCGCCGTACCAGTCCTTGGTCGGGCGCCGGGAGATCTCGTTGATCGCCCCGGCGATGGCGTTGCGGCCGTACAGGGTGCCCTGCGGGCCCCGCAGGACTTCGACCCGGTCGAGGAAGAGGGTGGAGGCGCCGGCGTTCACCGCGAAGGTCTCGTAGATGCCGTCGAGGTAGTTGGCGACCGAGGCGTCGGCCGACAGCACGTTCGTCAGGCGCCCGAGGCCCCGGAGCGTGATTCGGTCGGTCGAGGTGGAGTACTGCAGGCCCGGCGTGAAGTTGGTCATGTCCTGAATGGACTGGATGCCCACCACGTCGCGCGTCTTGTCGGAGAAGGCCGACACCGCGACCGGCACGTCCTGCAGATTCTGCTCGCGTTTTTCGGCGGTGACGACGAGTTCTTCGATCGTGTTGGCCGCGGGGGCCTTTGTTGTCGCCGGTGTCTGGGCGTGGGCCGACGCGCCGATTGCGGCGGCCAGCAGAGCGCTGGTCGCCAGAAGGTGAGCCCTGTACTTCATCCTGACTCCTCCCCATCGGCGTTCCTCGAACGCCGTTTTTGTTGGGGGGAGGCTGATACGGCGGAGCTTGCACGTCAACGGCAATTCGAACGACGTTTGGTTCACGCTACGTCAGGATCTAGCAGCCTTTGACTTGCGAACTTTGCGGCCGATCATCCGGTGTTTGAGGCGCAGGCGCGCGGCGCTACGCTGGCGGCTCGCGATCAGGAGCATGCGCCATGAGCACCAGCGCCCACGAGTTCTCCTTCAGCACCATCGACGGCGATCCGCTGCCGCTGACCACCTTCCGCGACAAGGTGGTTCTGGTGGTCAACACCGCCTCGAAGTGCGGATTGAC
>JAGWSE010000292.1 GCA_028869395.1 Alphaproteobacteria bacterium
GGGCCGAGATGGTGAAGCGGTCCGGCCGCATGACCTTCCCGCAGATCTTCATCGGCGAGCGCCACATCGGCGGCTGCGACGACATGATGGCGCTGGAGCGCGAGGGCAAGCTGGATCCGCTGCTGCAGCAGGCGGCGTAGCGCTCTTCCCGCCCTTGGTGGGAAGGGTGGACCGAGCGCAGCTCGGGCCGGGTGGGGACGTCAGGATCAAGCTCCGGCTTCGGCGTTCTGTCGCCACACTCCCCCACCCTGACCACTTCGCGGTCTGTCCCTCCCCATTAAGGGAGGGATGATCTATCTAGCTCCCCATGAAGGTCGGGCTCATCCAGACGCGCACGCCGGCGGACCAGGACGCGGCGCTGGCGCACGTGCTGCCGCTGGTGCGCGAGGCGGCGGCGCAGGGCGCGGAATTCATCGCCACGCCCGAGGGCTCGAACATCCTGCAAAAGGACCGCGCCAAGCTGTTCCCAGCGCTGAAGGCCCTCGAGGACGACCCGTTCGTGCAGGGCATGCGCGCGGCGGCGAAAGAGCTTGGCGTCTGGATCCTGATCGGCTCGGCGCTGGTCAAGCGGCCCGACGGAAAGTGCGCCAACCGGGCGGTGCTGATCGGCCCCGACGGCGAGATCACCGCCACCTACGACAAGCTGCACATGTTCGACGTCGACCTGCCGACCGGCGAGACGGCGCGGGAAAGCGAGAGCTACGAGCCCGGCGACCGCGCGGTCACCGCCCGGGCGGGGGACGCCAAGCTGGGGCTGACCATCTGCTACGACCTGCGCTTCCCGCAGCTCTATCGGGCGCTGGCGCTGGCCGGCGCGGAGGTGATGACCATCCCGGCCGCCTTCACCCGGCCCACCGGCGAGGCGCACTGGGAGGTGCTGATGCGGGCGAGGGCCATCGAGACCGGCTCGTTCGTGCTGGCTCCGGCGCAGGGCGGCTTCCACGAGGACGGCCGCGGCACCTGGGGCCATTCGATCGCGGTGGGGCCCTGGGGCGAGGTGCTGGGCCGGCTGGACCACGACGAGCCCGGCGTGCTGGTGGTCGACCTCGATCTTCCCGCCGCGCAGAGGGCCCGCCGCGCCATTCCGGCGCTGGCCAATGCGCGCGCCTTCACGGGTCCCTAGATAGACAGAGCGATGATCCGTTACGCGCTGATCTGCGACAACGCCCACGAGTTCGAAGGCTGGTTCGGCTCGTCCGGCGACTTCGACGCCCAGCAGGCGAAGGGCCTGCTGGAATGCCCGCTCTGCGCCTCCAAGACGGTGAGGAAGCAGATCATGGCGCCGTCCGTGGTGGGCGCGCGGAAGACGGTGCAGGACGACGGTCCGGCCAAGGCGAAGATGATGATGGAGGCGATGGGCCGCCTGCGCCGCCACGTGGAGGCGACCTTCGACGACGTGGGCGACGCCTTCGCGACCGAAGCACGCGCGATCCACGAGGGCCGCTCGGAGGAACGCGGGATCTACGGCCAGGCCTCGCCCAAGGAAGTCCGCGAGCTGGTGGAGGACGGCGTTCCCATTGCGCCGCTGCCGCCCAAGCCGCCGGAGAAGGACGAGATCAACTAGGACGAATCCACATTCAGCGTAGCCAGAGCATGATAGCGGCGAGGTGGATGAAGGCCAGGTAGTGGACGGCGCGTCTGTCGTATCGGGTGGCGAAGCGCCGGAAATGTTTGAGCTTGTTGAAGCAGCGCTCGATGCGGTTGCGGTCCTTATAGGCGACCTCGTTATGCGGGATCTGGACTTTCCGCGAGCGGGTCGAGGGGATCACAGCCTCGGCGTCCATGTCGGCGATAGCCTGCCTCAAGTCGTTGTTGTCATAGGCTTTATCGGCGAGGACGGCCTGGCACTCGAAGCCGTCGAGCAGCGCCTTGGCGGTGGTGTTGTCGTGCCGCTGGCCGGCGGTGAGCAGGAAGCGGAGCGGCCGGCCCAGCGTGTCGCAGACCATGTGGACCTTGGTGGTCAGTCCGCCTCGGGAACGCCCCAGCGCCTGATTTTGGGCCCCCCTTTTCCGCCCGCCGCCTGCTGGTGGACGCGGACCAAGGTGGTGTCGAGCATCAGGTACTTGTTGTCTCGATCCTTGGTCAGTTCAGCGAACACCTTCTCCCAAACCCCGGCCTTGGCCCAGCGGGTGAAGCGAGCGTGCACGCTCTTCCACTTGCCGTAGCGCTCCGGCAGGTGCTGCCAGAAGGCTCCCGACCGGAGAACCCACAAAACCCCGTTTACGAACAACCGGTTATCCGCTGCTGTCCGGCCGGGATCCGTCGCCTTGCCGGGCAGCATCGGCGCGATCCTCAGCCACTGCGCCTCGCTCAGTTCGTATCGCTTCGGCTTCATCAACCCGCCCCGAATCAGCAAATCCGGAACGCATTGATTCAGCACCTCTCAGGGCTGGGAATCCTGAATGTGGATTGCTCCTAGGCCGCCCCCTTCATCGCCAGCGCACGCCGCTCGCGCATCGCCGCGGCGTAGGCCGCGTTGATCGCCGCGGCCTTGGCTTCGGCCACCTCGATGAATTCGGAGGGGAGCCCTCGTGCCCGCGCCCGGTCCGGATGCGCTTCCGACAGCGCCGCCTTCCACGCCGCGCGCAGTTCCGCGTCCGAGGCGTCGTGCCGGACGCCCAGCACGGCATAGGGATCGTCGTTGTCCGCGCCGAGATGGGTGGCCTTGAGCCTGCGGAACGCCAGCGGCGACACTCCGAACAGCTCGGCCACGCGCTGCAGATAGGCAAGCTCGTCGGTGGTGACGGCCCCGTCGGCTCCGGCGATGTGGAAAAGGCCGTCCACCACGTCTTCCAGCAGCTGCGGGCAGTTGCGGTAGCGCTTGGCGAGCCGGCGCGCATAGCTCTCGAAGCCCCGCGTCGTCTGCCGCGCGAGATGATACAGACGCCGGATGTTGCCCTCGCTTCCCGGCTCCGCCTGGAACACCTGGGAAAAGGCCTCGTATTCGCTGGCCTGCGCGCGGCCATCGGCCTTGGCGAGCTTGGCCCCCAGGGCCGTCACGGCCGTCGTGAACGCAGGGTCCTCGCCCGGCAGCCCTGCAGGGCAGTCGGGGCACTCCGCCTCGTCGAGGTTCTTCACCGCGAGGCCTGCGATTTTGCGCCAGAAGCTCATGTTGACGGCCCCAACCTAAAGCCTCATGCCGCCGCGAACAATCTTAGGGATGTTAAGTTTTGGACAGGCGCTGGCGTTTCTGGATCGACCGCGGGGGCACCTTCACCGACGTGATCGGCCAGGCCTCCGACGGCGCCGAGACCTCGCTGAAGCTGCTTTCCGCCTCGGCCGCCTACGAAGACGCCGCCGTCGAAGCCATGCGGCGGATCCTCGGGGCCGCGCCCGGTGAGCCGTTCCCGGCCGCCAGGGTCGAGGCGATCAAGATGGGCACCACCGTCGCCACCAATGCGCTGCTGGAGCGCGCCGGCGCCAGGACCCTGCTCGTCACCACCGAGGGCTTCGCGGACGCCCTGGTCATCGGCGACCAGGCGCGGCCCGACCTGTTCGCGCTGGATATCCGCCGGCCCGAGCCGCTCTACGCCGGCGTCGTCGAGGCGGCCGAGCGGCTGGACGCCGACGGACGTGTAGCGCGCCCGCTCGATCGCGAAGCCCTGCGCGCCCTTCTCGACGCCGCCGTCGCAGAAGGGTTCACCTCGGCCGCCATCGCCTTCCTGCATGCCGACCTCAACGCCGGGCACGAACTCGCCGCCGGCGAGATCGCCCGTGCGGCGGGCTTCGCGTTCGTGGCCCTTTCGCACGAAGTCTCGCCGCTGCCCCGCTTCGTCCCGCGCGCCGAGACCACCGTCGCCGACGCCTATCTGACGCCGGTGCTGCAGGCCTACGTCGAGCGCGTCGCCCGCGCGGTGGAAGGCGCGCCCCTCTACTTCATGACCTCCGCCGGCGGCCTGGTCCGCGCCGAGGCCTTCCGCGGCCGCGACGCCGTGGTTTCGGGTCCGGCCGGCGGCGTGGTGGGCGTCGCCCGCACGGCCGAGGCGGCCCGTGCGCCCGCCGCGCTCGGCTTCGACATGGGCGGCACCTCCACCGACGTCTGCCGCTACGCGGGCGGGCTCGAGCGCAAGGACCAGGCCCGCATCGCCGGCGTGAAGCTGCGCGCGCCCATGCTCGACGTCGAGACCGTCGCCGCCGGCGGCGGCTCGATCCTGACCTTCGACGGCGACCGCGCCCGCGCCGGCCCGATGAGCGCCGGCGCCGACCCCGGGCCCGCCGCCTATGGCCGTGGCGGCCCCGCCACCGTCACCGACGCGAACCTGGTCCTCGGCCGCCTCGACCCGCGGTTCTTCCCCTCTGTGTTCGGTCCCAAGGGCGACCGGCCGCTGGACCCCGCCGCCGCCCGCGCGCGGCTCTCGGATCTCGCCGCCGCCATGGGCGCAGAGAGCCCGGAAGCCGCCGCCGAGGGCTTCCTGGCCGTCGCCGTGGAGCAGATGGCCCAGGCGGTGCGCCGCATCTCCACCGAGCGCGGCTTCGATCCCCGCGAGCACGCGCTGGTGGCCTTCGGCGGCGCCGCCGGCCAGGTCGCCTGCCAGACGGCCGAGGCGCTGGGCGTCGCCCAGGTGCTCTGCCCCAGGTACGGCAGCGTGCTCTCCGCCTGGGGGATCGGTCAGGCGGAACTCGCGGCGCTGCGCCAGGCGGGTCTCGAGAGGCCGCTCGACGACGCCGGCCTCGCCGCCGCCGAAGTCCTCCTCGCCGACGTCGAGGCCGCCGCGCGGGGGGCGCTCGCCGAGCAGGGGGCGGCCGCGGCCGCCGTGCGACGCACGCTGCGCCTGCGCTACGAAGGCGCCGACGCCGAGCTCGCCGTCCCCGCTTCCGCCCTGACGCCGGCCAGGCTCGCCTTCGAGGAAGCCCACCAGCGCCTCTTCGGCTTCATCGAACCCACCCGCGCCATCCTCGTCGCCGCGGTGGAGGCGGAGGCCATTTCCTCCCAAACACCCGCTCGTCCCCGCGATGGCGGGGACCCAGGCGGCGCTTCCGCCGCGCAATCTTCGCTCGGCATGGATTCCCGCCTTCGCGGGAATGAGCGGGGGCGAATGTTCGCCGCCGGGGCCTGGCGCGACGTCCCCGCGATCCCCGCCGATCAGCTGCAGCAAACCGACGGCCCGGCCCTCATCGTCCGCCCCGACACCCAGATCGCGCTGCTCCCCGGCTGGCGCGCCACGGCCGAGGTCGACGGCCTGATCCGCCTGACGCGCAGCGCCGCCTCGGCCCACACCGCCATCGCCCTCGACCGGCCCGATCCGGTCACGCTCGAGCTCTTCAACCGCCGCTTCATGGGGGTGGCCGAAGCCATGGGCGCGGCTCTGGAGCGCACGGCGCATTCGGTGAACATCAAGGAGCGGCTCGACTTCTCCTGCGCGCTGTTCGACGCCGACGGCGGGCTGGTCGCCAACGCGCCGCACATGCCGGTTCACCTCGGGTCCATGGGCGCCTCGGTCCGAGCCGTGCGCGATCGTCACCCGCGGCTGCTTCCCGGCGACGCCTTCGCGCTCAACAACCCCTACGCCGGCGGAACCCACCTGCCCGACATCACCGTGGTCATGCCGGTGTTCATGGACGAGGGCGAGGCCCAGCCCGCCTTCTACGTCGCCGCGCGCGGCCACCACGCCGACGTGGGCGGGGTGCAGCCTGGCTCGATGCCCCCGTTCTCGAAGACCATCGACGAGGAAGGCGTGCTCCTCGACGCCCTGCCGATCATGCGGGGCGGCGCTTTCCTGGAGGCCGACACCCGCGCCGCGCTCGTCGCCGGCCGCTATCCTGCCCGCAACCCCGAGCAGAACGTGGCCGACCTGAAGGCTCAGATCGCCGCCTGCCAGGCCGGCGCCGCGGCGGTCGCCGAGATGATCCGCAGCTACGGGGCGGACGCCGTCGCGCGCTACATGACCTTCGTCCAGGAGAACGCCGCCAACGCGGTGCGCCGCGCGGTGGGCCGGCTCTCCGACGGCGAGGCGCGCGTGCCCATGGACGGCGGCGGCGAGATCGTCGTGAAGACCACGGTCGACGCGCAAAGGGGCGAGGCCGTCCTCGACTTCACCGCCTGCGCCGACCAGCTCGGTTCCAACTTCAACGCCCCCTCGGCGATCGTGGACGCAGCCGCGCTCTACGTCTTCCGCACCCTGGTGGACGACGACATCCCGCTGAACTCCGGCTGCCTGAAGCCGCTGAAGATCCTCACCCGCGAGGGCTCGATGCTCGCGCCGCGCCCGCCCGCCGCCGTGGTCGCCGGCAACGTTGAGACCAGCCAGCACGTCGTCGACGCCCTCTACGCGGCGCTTGGGGTCATGGCCAACAGCCAGGGCACGATGAACAACTTCACCTTCGGCGACGAGAGGCGGCAGTACTACGAGACCATCTGTGGCGGCGCCGGCGCGACCGCCGACGCAGCCGGCGCCCACGCCGTGCACACCCACATGACCAACTCCCGCCTGACCGATCCGGAGATCCTGGAGCGGCGCTTCCCGGTCCGGGTGGAGGCGTTCGGCGTGCGCAGGGGTTCCGGCGGAGCCGGCGCCCGTCGCGGCGGCGACGGCGCGCTCCGCCGCATCCGCTTCCTGGCGCCCATGGAGGCGGCGCTCCTGTCCTCCCGGCGCGAGCACGCGCCCCAGGGGCTCGCGGGCGGCGGCGCCGCCCTGCCCGGCGCCCAGCGTTTGATCCGCGCCGACGGTCAGGCTACGAAGCTCGCCGGCTGCTTCTCCGTCACCGTGGCGGCCGGCGACGTCATCGAGATCGAAACCCCCGGGGGCGGCGGGTTCGGTCCGGCGGACGCCCGCTGACGCTTCCCAGAGTTCCTTAAGAGGTTCCAGTCCGATGTCCGCGCTCGCTCTCGCCCTCGCCCTGTCGTTCGCCCAGCCCGCCGCGGCGGAAGGCGGCGCGGCGCCGCCGCCTGCGGCCGATGCGCAGAACTGGCCGGCCGGCGTGCCGCACGACGATTACCTGCTGGTCGCCTGGTGCTACGGGGCGCTGCGTGGCTACGTCGACCTGCACGACCAGGTGATGCCCGAGGTCACCCGCATCGAAGGCGAATTCCAGCGCCCGGGCACAACGCTGGCCGACGATCTCAAGGTCTATGCCCAGGAGCAGGTGCAGGCGAAGAAGGACCTCAAGAACTTCCAGGAGGCGCTCACCGCCGCCGAGAAGGCCTCCATCCGGCCGATCAACACCCTCGGCGCCCAGGCGGTGGAGAAGGGCCACGCCATCTGGAACCCGCTGCCCAACACCACCAAGGCCCGCATGGCCGAGGAGTGGATGAGCTGGACCCTGCCGGCGCTCTGCCAGACGACCGCCGTCAAGCTGAAACAGAAGGCGATCCTGATGGGACCAGCCTTCAAGGTGAACGAAGAGGCCGAGACGTCCGCCGCCGCCGCCGCAGATCAGCCCGCCCCGCCCGCGGACAAGCCGGCGGGCAAGCCTGCAGACGCCGCACCCGCCGCCGACAAGCCGGCCGAGGCCCAGGCGGCGCCGCAGTAGCGCTCAGCGCCCCAGGAACGCGGCCAGCCGCTTCAGTCCCGCCGCGTTCTTCTCCGGCCGGTGCGCGAAGCACCAGCGCAGCCACCCCTTGCCCTGCTCGCCGAACGCAAGCCCGGGCGCCAGCCCGACCTGCGCCTCTTCGATCAGCTGCTTGGCGAGAGCCACCGAGTCCGTGCAGCCCGCGATGCGGAAGAAGGCGTACATGCCTCCGTCCGGCTCCGGCGCCTCGACGCCCGGCATCGCCCTCAGCGCGCCCAGCACCTGGTCGCGCGCCGCCGCGAGTTCGGCCCGCAGCTCCGCCACGTGCGGTTCGCCCTCGGCGAGCGCCGTCGCGGCCGCCGTCTGCACGAAGTCCGGCGCGCAGGAGGTGTTGTATTCCAGGAGCACGCCCATCGGCTCCATCAGCGCCGGCGGCAGCACCATCCAGCCCAGCCGCCAGCCGGTCATCCGCCAGGCCTTGGAGAACGAGTTCACCCCGATCACCCGCTCGCCCTCCCCGGCCAGCTCCAGGAACGAGGGCGCGGTGGACTCGGGCCCGAACGTCAGCCGCTCGTAGACGTCGTCGGCGACCAACCAGATGCCCAGCTCGCGGCAGCGCGCCAGGATCGCCGCCCGGTCGTGCGCCGGCAGCGTCCAGCCGGTCGGGTTGTTCGGCGAGTTGAGGAACAGGGCCCTGGTCCCGGGCTTCAGCGCCGCCATGAGCCGGTCGAGGTCGAGGCGCCACTTCCCCTGCGCCGCTTCCAGGCTCACCCCTTCGACGTCGGCCGACAGGATGCGCGGGATCTCCATCACGTTGGGCCAGACCGGCGTCACCACGACGACCCGGTCCCCCGGCGAGATGATCGCCTGCGCGGCCAGCATCAGCCCGTTGACCCCAGAGTTGGTCACCGCGATCCGTCCCTCGCCGATCGCCCTGCCGTGCAGCTCCGTGAGATAGGCCGAGAGCCCCGCGCGGAGCTCCGCGGTGCCGAGGTTGTGGGTGTAGTAGGTCCGTCCCGCCGCGAGCGCCCTGGCGGCTGCGTCGCGGATGAACTCCGGCGTCGGCCGGTCGCTCTCCCCGAACCAGAAGGTCAGCACGTCGGCCCGGCCCCAGGCGGCGTTGGCCACCTCCCGGATCTTCGACGAGCGCAGGGCCAGGACCTCAGGTCGGGCGACGGGGGCGAACATGGGCGCGTCTGTAGCCGCGCCCGCGACAGCCGTCACGCGCCGCGCCCGCGGCGCATCGACCCCGTCTCAGGCGCGGGTGTCGACCACGCGGCCGGCGGCGTACTCGGCCGCGGTCCGCATGCGCAGGATCTCCTCGTTCGGGATCTGCTGGATCACCTGGCCGGTCTTCGGATCCACGAACTTGTAGATGAACTGGCCGCTCGCCTGGTCGCGCTCGATGTTGAGGCGCAGGTCCTGGGTGGGCGCCGGGGGCTGCACGACCGGAGCCGGCGACGGCGCGTGGGCCGCAGCCGGGACGGCCGGCAGGCGCGCGAGCTCGGCCGCCGGATCGCTCCGGGGCGCCGCGCCGTTGCTGTTGATCCCGTCTGGCATAACTGGGTCAGCCTGCCTGTTGCTTTCCACAGAATAATCCGACGCCCTTAACGGGATCTTAAGCGGATCAACTTCGCGCCCCGGTTGTGACTCCGACGCCTGCACCCGGCGCCAACGGATCGTTAACCGGCCCCTAAGCGGGCGCGCCGCCTACTGGGCGCGACGGGCGGGCGAATCGCCGCGCCCGCCCTTGCGACGGAGGCCTCCCCGTGAGCCTGGACCCCAAAGACTGGACCTCGGTCCGCGAACAGGCGCGACGGATGCTGGACGCCCTCTTCGACCACCTGGAGAGCCTCCCCGATCAGCCGGTGTGGCAGGCCCCGCCCGACGCCCTGCGCGCCCGCTTCCGCGAGCCCCTGCCGCGCGACGGCGCCCCGCTCGCCGAGCTTCACGCGGTCTTCGAAACCGCCATCCGGCCCTACTCCAGCGGCAACGGCCACCCCGGTTTCATGGGCTGGGTGCAGGGCGGCGGGACGGTTGCGGGCCTCCTGGGCGAGATGCTGGCCGCCGGCCTCAACGCCAACCTCGGCGGGCGCGACCACATGGCGCTGGAGGTCGAGCAGCAGATCGCAGCCTGGACCCGCGAGATCTTCGGCTTCCCGCAGGACGCCACGGGGCTGTTCCTCACCGGCGCCAGCCAGGCGAACTTCCTGGCCGTGCTGATCGCCCGGCGCCGGACGCTGGGCGCCGCCGTCCGCCACGCCGGCGTGAACCAGGCCGAGGCGCCGCTCACCGCCTACGCCTCCAGGGCGGTCCACGGCTGCGTCGGGCGCGCCATGGACATGGCGGGGCTCGGCGCGGGCCAGTTGCGCCTCGTCCCCACCGACGCGCACGGGCGCATGGTCCCCAAGGTGCTGAAGGCCGCCATCGCCGCCGACCGGGCGGCCGGCGCCCGGCCCTTCCTGGTGGTCGGCACGGCCGGAACCGTCGACATCGGCGCCATCGATCCTCTCGACGCGCTCGCCGACGTCGCGGCGCTCGAGGACCTGCACTTCCACGTGGACGGGGCGCTGGGCGCGCTGGGCGTCCTCTCGCCCGCCCTTGCGCCGAAGTTCGCCGGCCTGCAGCGCGCCGACAGCCTCGCCTTCGACTGGCACAAGTGGGGCCAGGCCCCCTAC
>JAGWSE010000293.1 GCA_028869395.1 Alphaproteobacteria bacterium
GGCATCCCGCCGCCGACGGAGGTTCCAATGGCCGAGATCACGCAAAGCGCTTCAGCAAGCCTGCCGGTTACTCTTCGTGATGTCGAGGCGGCGGCCGTAAAGCTTGCCGGTTTCATCAAGCAGACGAGTTTCGATCACAGCCGCACGCTGTCCGATATCACCGGCGCCAACATCTGGCTCAAGTTCGAGAACCTGCAATTCACCGCGACCTTCAAGGAGCGCGGCGCGCTCAACCGGCTTTCGGCGCTGTCCGCCGAGCAGCGCCGGCAGGGCGTGATCGCGGCCTCCGCCGGCAACCACAGCCAGGGCCTCGCCTACCACGCCGCGCGGCTCGGCATACCCGTGACGATCGTGATGCCGAAGGGCACGCCCTTTGTGAAGGTGCAGCAGACCCGCGCCCACGGCGCCGAGGTGGTGATCGACGGCGACAGCTATGACGAGGCCTCGGCGACCGCCAAGCGGCTGTGCGACGAGCGCGAGCTCACCTTCGTGCACCCGTTCAACGATCCCAAGGTCATGGCCGGTCAGGGCACGGTGGCGCTGGAGATGCTGGAGGACGTTCCGGATCTGGAGGTCCTGCCGGTGCCGATCGGCGGCGGCGGCCTGATCGCCGGCGTCGCGACGGCGGCCAAGCACCTCAAGAAGGACATCTCCGTCATCGGCGTCGAGCCGGCGATGTATCCCTCGTTCACCGCCAAGATGCGCGGCGTCAACACCGCCACGCCGCACGGGACGTCGACCATCGCCGAGGGCATCGCGGTCAAGGAGGTGGGCGAGGAGAGCTACGCCATCGCCCGTCCGCTCATCGACGATGTGCTGCTGATCGAGGAGCCGTTCTTCGAGCGCGCCGTGGCCCTCTACTGCAATGTCGAGAAGACGGTGGCCGAAGGCGCCGGCGCAGCCTCGCTGGCGGCGCTGCTGGCGCACCCGCGCCGCTTCAAGGGCAAGAAGTGCGGCCTGATCATCACCGGCGGCAACATAGACACGCGCCTGCTGGCCTCGGTGCTGACCCGCGAACTCGTGCGCGAGCAGCGGCTGGTCAGCCTGCGCATCGTGGGCGACGACCGGCCGGGTCTCCTGGCCACCGTATCGGCGGTGATCGGCCAGATGGGCGCCAACATCATAGAGGTGGCTCACAACCGCCTCGCGCTGGACGTGCCGGCCAAGGGCGCGGAGTTCGACATCATGATCGAGACCCGAGACGCCCAGCACGCCCAGGAAGTCATGGACGCCCTGCGCGAGCGCGGCTATCCGCCGCGGGCCGTCTGATGAAGCGCATTCTCGTCCTCGCCGCGGCGGCCGTCGCGCTGTCGGCCTGCCATCCGAAGCCCTCGCCCCAGGCGCAGGCCTCCCAGGCCCAGGCCTTCCTCGCCGCCAACGCCAGGAAGCCGGGCGTGCACGTCCTGCCCGACGGGCTGCAGTACCAGGTCCTGCAATCCGGGCCTGCGAACGGCGGCCATCCGCAGGTCGGCGACGAGGTCAAGGTCAACTACGAGGGCAAGCTCACCAGCGGCACGGTGTTCGATTCCAGCTACCAGCGCGGCACGCCCGCGGTCATGCCGCTGAGCGGTCTGATCCCGGCCTGGCAGGAGGCCCTGCCGATGATGCGCCCGGGCGACGTCTGGATGCTCTACGTGCCGCCGAAGCTGGGCTACGGCGCCCAGGGCGCGGGCGATGCGATCCCGCCCAATGCCGCCCTGATCTTCAAGATCGAGCTGATCGACTTCCTGCCCGGCCCGGGTCGCACCGCGAACGGGTGAGACCATGCCAGAGCTCGCCCAGGCCATCGACATCCTAAGCACCCTCGTCGGCTTTGACACCACCTCGCGCGGGTCGAACCTGGCGCTGATCGAGTGGGTGGAGAGGTATCTGGACGGGCTCTCCATCCCGCATCGGCGCGTGCCGAACGCCGAGGGGACCAAGTCGAACCTGGTGGCGACGATCGGGCCGCAGGTCGAGGGCGGGGTGGTGCTGTCGGGCCACACCGACGTGGTGCCGGTGGACGGCCAGCCCTGGACGTCGGACCCCTTCACGGTGGTCGAGCGCGACCGGCGGCTCTACGGCCGCGGGACCTGCGACATGAAGGGCTTCATCGCCCTGGCCCTGGCCGCCGCCCCGGAGATCGCCGCGGCCGACCCGAGGAAGCCGGTGCACCTGGCCTTCTCCTACGACGAGGAGATCGGCTGCCTGGGGGCGCCGGCGATGATCGAGATGATCCGCCGCGAGCTGCCGGCGCCCGCCCTGGTCGTCGTGGGCGAACCCACCGACATGGAGGCGGTCAGCGGCCACAAGGGCATCGCCACCTTCCACGTGACCGTCACCGGACGCGAGGCGCACTCCAGCCAGACCCAGCAGGGGGTCTCGGCCAACATGGCGGCGATCCGGCTGATGGCGACCCTGGTCGAGATTTCGGAGCGCCTGGAGCGCGAGGCCGATCCCGCATCGCCCTTCACGCCGAAGGGCGCGACCCTGACGATCGGGGTGATCCATGGCGGCACCGCGCACAACATCCTGGCGCGCCGGTGCGAGTTCCAGTTCGACCTCAGGAGCCCGCCAGGCCTGGACCTCGAGGCTGCGCTGGCCGGCTTCTTCGCCGAGGCCGTGGCGCTGGACCGTCAGATCAAGGCGCGCGCGCCGGAGGGCGGGGTCGCGGTCAACCGCCACTCCAACGTGCCGGCCTTCGCCCCGGAGCCGGACGGCGCGGCCGAGGCGTTCGCGCGCCGGCTCGCCGGCGACAACGGACCCTCGCGGGTGGTCTCCTATGCGGCCGAGGCCGGGCAGTTCCAGCGGGCGGGCTTTTCCACCGTGCTTTGCGGCCCTGGCTCGATCTCCCAGGCGCACCAGCCGGACGAGTACGTCGAGGTCTCGCAGGTGGAGCGGGGCCTGGCCTTCATGCGCCGGCTCACGGAGTGGGCGGCGGCGGGCGCGTGAGCGGGCGGATCACCACGCGGCGCAGGAACAGGTCGAGCGGATTCCAGGTCATCGCCCGGGCGATGGCCAACGAGCCCACCTTCCGCCGGGCCTGAGCCTCGCGGCGCGCCTCCAGGGCGATCGACAGCCCCGCGATTCCGGCCTTCAGTCCCCGCCAGGGGGCCGCGAACTCGCCGCGGGTCGCGTGCCTTGCGAACAGCACGGCCGTGGTCGCCAGGTGCAGCGGCAGCGTCACCCATAAGAGCACGGGCGGCGTGTCCTTCACGAACACCCAGAAGCGGTTCCGCGAGCCATGGAAGACCGCGAAATCGGAGCGTGGCCCTCCGGTGGAGGCCGAGCCTTCGTGGCGCACCACGGCGTCGGGAACCACCAGGGTCCGCTCGCCGGCCAGCCTGAGCCGATAGCCGAGGTCGACGTCCTCGCAGTAGCAGAACAGCCGCTCGTCGAAGCCGCCGAGGTCGAGGAACAGGCCGCGGTCGATCAGCATGGCGCCCCCGCAGGGACTGAACACCTCGCCCAGTTCCGAGCGGCCGTCGTCCTTGCGGCCATAGCCGCCGCGGAACGGAAAGCCGGGCGCGGCCATGACGTCGCCTAGGCCATCCAGCCGTCCTGGATCGCCCGCCATCAGCTGGCGCGAGGCGAAGGCGTGGACGTCGGGGTGCGCCTGTGCTGCGTCGAGCAGCCGCTCCAGCCACGCCGGATCGGCGTAGGCGTCGGGGTTGATCAGCGCCAGCCAGCGGCCGCGACCCGCCCGCGCGCCCTGGTTCACGGCCGCGGCGAATCCGCGGTTCTCGGCGTTCTCGATCAGGCGGATAGCGGGGTCCGCCGCCTCGGCGGTCTGCGCGGCGCGATCTTTGGAGGCGTTGTCGACGACGATCAGCTCGAAGTCGGAGAAGGTCTGCGCCTTCAGGGCGGCGAGGCAGCGCGCGAGCGTCGGCCCGGCTTCATAGGTGACGAGGACGACGGTGACGGAGGGCGCCTTTGACTTGTCTTTCTGAGCCGCTCGGGTCATCCGGGGGCGTCTCTCCGTCATTTGCGTCGACATGACCACGATCACGCCGCTCGCGCTTCCCGAAGTGCTGCTTATCACGCCCAGGCGCCACGGCGATGCCCGTGGCTGGTTCGCCGAGACCTGGAGCGAGAAGCTGATGGCCGAAGCCGGGCTCACGGCCGCCTTCGTGCAGGACAACCAGGCCTTCAACGGCAGGAAGGGTACGATCCGCGGCCTGCATTTCCAGAAGGCGCCGCACGCCCAGGGCAAGCTGGTGCGGGTGCTGAAGGGTGCGATCTACGACGTGGCTGTGGATGTCCGCCCCGGCTCGCCCTCCTACGGCCTGTGGGTCGGGGCCGAGCTCACCGCCGACGTGGGCGAGCAGCTGTTCGTTCCGCGCGGCTTCGCCCACGGCTACTGCACCCTCACGGACGACACAGAGCTGTTCTACAAGGTCGATGGCCAGTACGCGCCGCAGCTGGAAGGCGGCGTGGCCTGGGACGACCCGGACCTCGCGATCCCCTGGCCCGTCGACCACGAGCCGGTGCTGTCGGAGAAGGACAAGAAGCTGCCGCGGTTGAAGGATCTTCCGCGAACGGAATTCTGACCCACTCGTCCCCGCGAGGGCGAGGATCCAAGCGGCGCGTGGGCTATGCGGCGGACCCGGCTTAGAACCCCGCCTGCGGGGGGGCGAGCGGTTGTTGGGCCCATTCTTCGCGAACGCTCTCCTCCACCTCGCCAGCCAGATGCTCGGCTCGCAAGGCTTCGAACGCGTCGTCTTTCAGCAGGCGCGACAGAGCCCAGACCGCCGCGCCGCGAACCAGGGCGGAGGGGTCGGCCAGCAGGCGCTGGGCTTCGGCGGCCAGGGCCGGCTCGCCGGAGTTGCCGATGGCGTAGAGGACGTTGCGCAGGAACCGCTCGCGGCCGGTGCGCTTGACGGGACTTCTGGTGAACAATGCGCGGAAGGCGGCGTCGTCCAGGCGCGAGAGCTCGGCGAGCGAAGGGGCGCGCACTGTCTCGCGGGCGTGCAGCTTCTGCTCGGCGGAGACCTGCGCAAACTTGTTCCAGGGGCAGACCGCCAGGCAGTCGTCGCAGCCGAAGATGCGGTTGCCGAGCGCCGGTCGCAGCTCGCGCGGGATCGGACCCTTCAGTTCGATCGTGAGATAGGAGATACAGCGGCGCGCATCCAGCTGGAACGGCGCGGGAAAGGCGTTCGTGGGGCAGGCGTCCAGGCACGCCCGGCAGGTCCCGCAATTCATCGGCTCCGGATCATCGGCCGACAGCTCCAGCGTGGTCAGGATCGAGCCGAGGAACAGCCACGAGCCGAACTCGCGGGACACGAGGTTGGTGTGGCGACCCTGCCAGCCCAGGCCCGCGCGCTCGGCGAGCGGCTTCTCCATCAGGGGCGCGGTGTCGACGAAGACCTTCAGCTCGCCGCCGAACCTCGCCTGCAGCCAGCCGCCCAGCTGCTTCAGACGACCCTTGATCAGTTCGTGGTAGTCGTCGCCGCGGGCGTAGACGCTGATCGCGCCTCGGCTCGGCGCCTCGATCACGGCGAGCGGATCCTCGTCCGGGCCGTAGTTGACCCCCAGCACGATCGCCGATCGCGCGCCGTCCCACATGGCGCGGGGATGGGCGCGGCGGGGCAGGGTGTCCTGCATCCAGGCCATCTCCCCGTGCCGTCCTAGAACCACGTACTCGGCCAGGCGCGCGGCGGCGGGCCAGGGGGCGTCCCCTAGCTCGGTAACGTCGGTAAAGCGGCAGAGGTCGAACCCGAGCGCCTTGGCTTGGGCGCGGATCAGGTCTTCGCGGGCGTCAGAAGTCGAGGTCGTCATAATGCCCGGCGGGCGGCAGCCCCGGCCAGCGGTCGGCGAGAAGCGGCCGGAAGGCCGGTCGGGACTTCAGCTTCATGTACCAGGTCTTCGCCGCCGGGAAGTCGCCCCAGGGCACGTCGCCGAAGTAGTCGAGGACAGACAGATGGGCGGCCGCGGCGAAATCGGCAAGCGAGAGCCGGCGCCCCGCCAGCCATTCGCGCGCCTGCAACAGGGCTTCGACATAGCGCAGGTGGCTCTTCAACCCGTCCCGGCCCTGCCGCAGATTGGCGTGCTCGGGGGGGCCCAGGCGCAGCAGCCGCTTCTCCATCTTCTCGTGCAGGATGAAGCCGGAGGCCTCGTTCTCGAACTTGCGGTCGAACCATTGCACGAGCCGCCGCGACTCGGCGCGCTCGGCCGGCTCGCGGCCGAGGAGGGCGGGCTCGGGATGGGCCTCTTCCAGCCAGCCGAGGATCGCGCGGGATTCGCACAGCACCAGCCGGTCGGGGCCTTCCCCCTCGACCAGCACCGGTGTCATGCCCGAGGGATTGAGGTCGGCGAAGGCCTGCGGCTGCTCCCAGTAGCGCACCTGGACCTCGGCGAACGGCAGCCGCTTCTCGCCGAGCGCGAGGCGGACCTGGCGTGAGGCCGGGTCGAGCGGGAAATGATGCAGGGTGCGCTCCTGGCTCATGTCCGGCGGCTAATCGCGCTTGAAGGGAGAATCAACAGGGCGAACAGACGCTGCGCCCCTTAAGCACGGCTTAAGATCACGCTTCGGCGTGCGGCGCTTCGGCGAAAGCCCCGCCGTGCGGCTCGGCGCGGCCCCGCGGATCTGCGTGGATGATGATGTCGGCCGATGGGAAGACCTCCAGTACGCGCTTCTCGGCGGCGACGATCACCTCGTGGGCGGTTTCCAGGGTGAGCTCGGGGTCCAGGTCGACGTGCATCTGCATATGGACGAACGGCCCCGAAGCGCGGGTGCGCAGCTGGTGCACGTGGGTGAGACGGGCGTCCTGGGTCATCAGCTTGACGATCCGCGCGCGCTCCTCGTCGGGCAGCTCGCGGTCCATCAGCTGGGCGGAGGCCTCGCGGAAGACGTTCACCGCGCCCCAGAGCAGGATCGCGGCGATGATCAGTGCGGCGGCGGCGTCGAGGCTGTTGCGGCCGAGCCAGACGGTCGCGCCGATGCCGGCGAGCGCGATGATGTTCGAGGCGAGGTCGGCGGCGTAGTGCGCCCGGTCGCCCGAGACCGCCACCGAGGAGGTCTGGCGCAGCACCCGGTTCTGCGCAGCGATCAGCAGGGTCGTCAGGACGACGGAGACGACCATCACCCCGATCGCCAGCCCGTGGGCCTGGAGCGGATGCGGCTCGACGAGGTCGCCGATCGCTTCCCGGCCGATCAGGGCGGCGGAGGCGAACACCAGTCCCGCCTGCACCAGGCTCGCGAACGCCTCGGCCTTGCCGTGGCCGAAACGGTGTTCCTGGTCGGGCGGCGCCACCGCGTAGCGGACCGCTATGAAGGTGCCCAGAGAGGCGACCAGATCGAGACCGGAATCGGCCATCGAGGCAAGCAGCGCCACCGAGCCCGAGATCAGCCACACCGCGAACTTCACCGCCACCAGCACGGCGGCCGTCGCCACCGAGTAGATGGTCACCCGCCGTGTGAGGGCGGCGGTCTCGGCCGGGGCCAGGGCGCGGGGCGTTTCCATCGGCGCGGACGTTAGCCGAGCCCGCTCGTCAGGCCAGCGCGAACGACTCGCAAGGCCCGGTCAGGCGGCGACCTTCGGCGCGGGCCCCACGTAAATCGACTGCGGGCGGATCAGCCGGCCGCCGGCCAGTTGCTCGCGGGCGTGCGCGATCCAGCCGCCGACCCGGCCCATCGCAAAGACGCAGGTGAAGGCGGACGGCGGGAAGGCCAGCGCCTCCAGCAACAGGGCCGTGTAGAACTCGACATTGGTGTCGAGGGGCCGCTTCGGCTTCTTCTCCTTCAGGATAGCGAGCGCCGCCTGCTCCACCGCCTCGGCGAAGGCCAGGCGGCCGGGGAGCACGTTGGAGCCTTCACCCAGGCGCCTGACCGCCTTCTTCAAGGCGTCGGCGCGAGGGTCGCGGACCCGATAGACACGGTGGCCGAAGCCCATCAGCCGGTCGCCGCGCTCCAGCGCCTGTTCGATCCAGGCGCGCGCATTCTCCGGCCGTCCGATGGCGTCCAGCATCTCTATGACCGGGCCGGGCGCGCCGCCGTGCAGGGGCCCCTTCAGCGCGCTGATCCCGCCCAGCACGGCCGAGGTCAGTCCGGCGCGGGTTGAGGCGATCACCCGGGCCGTGAAGGTCGAGGCGTTCAGGCCATGATCGCTGACGGTCACGAGATAGGCGTCGAGCGCCGCCGCCTCGGCGGCCGTGGCGGCGCGGCCCTTGATCATCCGCAGGATGTCGGCCGCGTGCGGCAGCGCGGGATCGGGGGCCACGGGCGCCTCGCCCGCCTGGCTGCGGACCACGGCGGCGGTGAACACCGCCGGGGCGGCGGTGAGGCGCAGCGCGACGTCAAGGCCGTCCCCGTCGGCGAGACGCGCCGTGAGCGCCCGCATCGCCTCAATGGGGCTGCGGTCGAGCAGGCCCGTGTCCAGCGCCTGCACCTCGGCGAAGACCTCGGCGCGGGCGGCGCCCAGTGCGGGCGCCAGGTCGGTCGGAAGCCGCTCGAAGAAGCCGTCCCAGAGCAGCCGGACCACGTCTTCGTAGCGCGTGCGGCCGGCGAGCTCGTCCAGCGAGCGACCGCGGATGATCAGCCGTCCGGCTTGGCCGTCGACCTCCGACAGCACGGTTTCGGCGGCGACGACGTCTTCCAGTCCATCGGAGACATGCATTGGGGGACCTCCAGGCTTGCTGCCCGACAAATTTGCCGCCAGACTGGTCTGGTCAATCTTGATCAATATAATCAACATATGTCGCAGCCCGATTGGATCGCCGCCGAGGACGCTCGCGAGAGGCTGGGGGTCAGACCTCAGACGCTGTACGCCTATGTGAGCCGCGGCCGCGTGCAGGTGCGGCCCGATCCGCGCGACCCCCGCCGCAGTCTCTACCGGGCGGCCGACATCGCCGCGCTGGCCCAGCGCAAGACGATGAGCCGCAAGGCGTCGGACGTGGCGGCCGGCGCGATCGCCTGGGGCGAGCCGGTGCTGGCCTCGGAGATCACCACCGTCTCGGGCGGCCGCCTGTTCTACCGCGGTCGCGACGCTATCCGTCTGGCCGAGACCGAGACCCTGGAATCGGTGGCCCGGCTGCTGCGCGGCGGCCACGGGGCGGCGCTGAAGCGGACCGACCGGCCGCTGCCGCCCGACGCGCCGGAGATGCGCACGCGCGCGTTTTTGGCCCTGGCCGCGCGGGCCGCGGTCGACGCCCCCGCCCGGGGTCGCAATCCGCTGGCGCTGGCCGTCGAGGCCGCCACCCTGCTGGACGTCCTGACCGACGCGATCGCCGGCCAGGTGGGCGGAGGCGCCATCCACAACCGCCTGGCCTTCGCCTGGGGCCTGGGGCCCGGCGGGCCGGGCGCCGACCTGATCCGGCGCTGCCTGGTGCTGGTGGCCGATCACGAGCTCAACGCTTCGGCCTTCGCGGCGCGGGTCGCCGCCTCGACGGGGGCCTCTCTCGCCGCCTCGGCGCTGGCGGGGCTTGCGACACTGACGGGACCTCGCCACGGCATGGCGACGGCGGCGGTGCGCACCTTCGCCGCCGAAGCCGCCCAGCTCGGCCCCGCCCAGGCCATCCGCAACCGTCTGGAGGAGGACCGGGCGCTGCCCGGATTCGGGCATCAGCTCTACCCGGACGGCGACCCGCGCGCGGCGGCCCTGCTCGACCGCTTCGTCGCGCCGCCGCAGCTCGCGGACCTGCGCGAGGCGGTCAGGCAGGCGACGGGCCTCGCGCCCAACGTCGATTTCGCCCTGGTCGCGGCCTGCGAAGCGCTCGGGCTGCTCCCGGACGCGCCGTTTTCCCTGTTCGCCGTGGCCCGATGCGCCGGCTGGATCGCCCACGCGATCGAGCAGGGACAGTCCGACGCCCTGATCCGGCCACGCGCCCGCTATATCGGTCCGGAGCCGGAGTTCGCCTGACGTCGGGCGCCTCCCAGCGCGGCCATGGCGCGTTCGCGTCAATGGCTTCTTCACCATATTGGCCGCCACTCTGGCCCTTGCCCCTGACCTGGAGAGTTCCGCCGTGCCCGACTGGATTCACGCCGTCATCCTCGGCGTCATCGAAGGGCTCACGGAATTCATCCCGGTCTCCTCGACCGGCATGCTGCTGCTGGCCAAGGCGGCCATGGGCCTGCCCAACGGCTTCTGGGACACCTTCAATGTCCTGATCCAGCTGGGCGCGATCCTGGCGGTGGTGGTGCTCTATTTCCAGCGCCTTTGGGGCGTCGTCGTGCGGCTGCCCAGCGATCCGCAGGCGCGGCGGTTCGCGCTGTCGGTGCTGGTGGCCTTCATTCCCGCCATGGTGCTGGGCTTCCTGCTGCACGACTTCATCAAGCGCATCCTGTTCGACAGCCCGACGACGCAGTGCGTTGCGCTGATCCTGGGCGGCGTGGTGCTGCTGTTCATCGACCGCGTGGCGCCCAAGCCGCGCCGCAACGACTCCATGAAGATTCCCTACCGCACCGCCTTCGGCATCGGCCTTTTCCAGTGCCTGGCGATGATCCCGGGCACCTCGCGCTCCGGCTCGACCATTGTGGGCTCGATGCTTCTGGGCGTGGAGAAGCGGGCCGCGGCCGAATTCTCCTTCTTCCTGGCGATCCCGACCATGGCCGGCGCCTTCGTGCTCGACGCCTGGAAGAACCGTCAGCAGCTGATGAGCATCCACTCCGAGATCCCGCTCATCGCGATCGGGTTCGTGGTGGCCTTCATCGTCGCCATGCTGGTGATCCGCGCCATGCTGGCGATCATCACGCGGCGCGGCCTGGCGCCGTTCGGCTGGTTCCGCATCGTCGTGGGTCTTGCCGGGATCGCCATCCTGGCCCTGCACACGCCCTGAGCGGGACGCCTCAGACCGCCAGCGCGCGCTCTTCCTGGTCGGCGTACTGGCCGCCGCGGCGATAGCGGTAGAGATAGCTCGGCAGCACCGCTTCCAGCGTCGTGGGCGTGACGCCGAGCGCCTCCAGGCCCGGATAGGCCCCCGTGACGACGTTGTCGGCGCGCAGCAGCTTGACCTGGTCGGAGGTGACCGGCGGCGCCGCCACGGCGGACATCAAATCGCCCACGCCGCCCAGCAGGCCGGCGGCCAGGAACGGCACCGGAAGCAGGATGCGCGGCCGCTCGATCTCACGCAGCATCATCTCCATGAGCTGGCGGAAGGTGAGCACGGCCGGACCGCCGAGCTCGTAGGTCTGGCCGGCGGACTCGGTCGAGGTGACCGCCCGCGCCAGGGCCTTGCCCACATCGCCCACGAACACCGGCTGGAGTCGCGTGGCGCCGCCGCCGATCAGCGGAATGGCCGGGCTGGTCACCGCCATCTGGGCGAATTTGTTGAAGAAGTGGTCGTCCTGTCCGAACACCACGGAGGGCCGCACGATCACCGCGTCCGGATAGACTTCGCGCACGGCGACCTCGCCCTCGGCCTTGCTGCGGGCGTACTTTGCGGGCGAGTTCAGGTCCGCGCCGAGCGCCGAGACCTGCACCACGCGGGAAACGCCCGCGGCCCTGGCGGCCTGGGCGATATTGCGCGCCCCCATGACGTTCAGCGCCTGGAAGCCCTGCCGGCCCTGCTCGTAGAGCACGCTCACCAGGTTCAGCGAGGCGGTCGCCCCCTCCAGCGCGCGGCGCACCGAAGCCTCATTGCGGACGTTGGCCTGCACGATGTCGATCTGGCCCACGTCGCCGTGCAGACGCATGGCGTAGGCGAGGTTGGGCTGTCGCACCGCCACCCGGATCCGCCAGCCGAGCTTGGCGAGCTGCCGGACGGCCTGCGTCCCGATGAAGCCGGATCCGCCGAAGACGGTGACGAGATTCTGCATGGCGCCCGAGCGGCTCTTCCAGAAAAGGGGTGGTTGCGAGGCAGCGGATAAACGATGCGGCTGCGCGCCGCAATCAGGCAGGACCCTCGTGTCGCAGCAGCGGCGTTGACCGGCGAAAGGCGGCGCCCTATCTGTCCGCCTCCCGATCCGACGGACCGGGCCCAGGTGGCGGAATTGGTAGACGCGCTGGCTTCAGGTGCCAGTGGCTTAACGGCCGTGAAGGTTCGAGTCCTTTCCTGGGCACCATCGGTCGGCGAAGGAGCGCGCGCCGATGCTTTCCTGGGCGCCGTCGCCCTCTATACTGAGGGTGCAGAGCCGCGGAGCGCGAACCCTCGTGACCACCTTCCTGCATGACGGAGACCTGCCCGCCGACGTGCTCGCCAGCGCGGCCTCGGTGGCGGTCGATTCGGAGACCATGGGTCTCAGGCTCGGGCGCGATCCGCTGTGCGTGGTGCAGCTCTCCGACGGCCAGGGCGACGCCCACGTCGTCCGCCTCAACCGGCCCGGCTACGCCGCGCCAAACCTGAAGCGCCTGCTCACCGATCCGGCCGTCACCAAGATCTTCCACTTCGGCCGCTTCGACATCGCCATGTTCTACCTGCACCTGGGCGTCGTCACGGCCCCGGTCTACTGCACCAAGATCGCCTCCAAGCTGGCGCGCACCTACACCGACCGCCATGGCCTGAAGGACGTCGTGAAGGAACTGCTTGGAATCGACCTCTCCAAGCAGCAGCAGAGTTCCGACTGGGGGGCGGCCAAGCTATCGGACGATCAGGTGGCCTATGCGGCCTCCGACGTCCTGTATCTGCACGCGCTTCGGGCGCGGCTCGACGAGATGCTGGCGCGCGAGGGGCGCGACGGTCTGGCGAAGGCCTGCTTCGATTTCCTGCCCAACCGCGCCCTGCTGGACGTGGCGGGCTGGGAGGACGTCGACATTTTCGCCCATAGCTGAGGCGCTCCCGCGACCATGGACGCGCCGCCCATCCCCAAGCCGACAGAGACGGACCGCGACCGCACCATCGCGCGGTGGCGCCGGCGTGCGCAGACGGTGCGCGTGCTGCGGGTCGTGGTTCCGGGCCTGATCGCGGCCATCCTCATCGGGCTCGGGGTCACGGTGGCGGTCAACACGATGAAGCCCGCGCTGGAGCAGGGTCGCGAGAACAACCAGCCGATCCGGCTGATCAACCCGCATTTCCAAGGCCGTGACGACCGGGGCCGCTCGTTCGTGATCACCGCCGTCACCGCGACCCGGGATCCGCAGGAATATTCGCGCGTGATCCTCGATCATCCGGCGCTGGTGATGGACGAGCAGGGCCCCGACCCCACGCGGATCGTCTCCCAGAGCGGCGTGTTCCACGAGGACACCGGCCGGCTGGAGGTGAGCGGCGGCGTGCGCATGTCCTCCTCGAAGGAGACCTTCCAGACGGAGTCCTCGCAGTTCGACACCAAGAACGGCGAGTTGGTCGGTTCAGGGCCGGTTCAGGGCTCCGGTGCTCTTGGAGAAATCAGTGCGAAGTCCTATGCCGTCACTGACAAGGGCGACCGGATGGTCTTCAACGGCGACGTGCACACGCGCATCTTTCCGAAATGAGTCGGCGGGAACCTAACCTGATGAAGAGCCTTCCGATGCTCGCGGTCGCGGCCCTCGCCCTCGGGGCCGCGCAGCCGGCCGCCGCCCAGTTCGCGCAGAACAGCAAGGCGCCCATCGATGCGCAGTCCGACCATTTCGAGCACGTCAACAGCCAGTGCATGAGCATGTGGCAGGGCAACGTCGAGGCGGCGCAGGACAACGCGCGCCTGCGGACCGATACGCTGAAGATCTACTCGGAAAAGGTGGCTAAGCCGGGCTCCAGCACGAACGACTGCGGCAACATCGTGAGCGCCGAGGCGGACGGGTCGGTCTACTACGTGACGCCGCGCCAGCGAGTGAAGGGCGACAAGGCCGTTTATGAGGCGTCGAGCGGCACGATCACCATCACCGGCGACGTGGTGGCCCTGCAGGACAAGAACGTGATGCGCGGCAACCGCATGGTGATCAACGTGAGCACCGGCGACGGTCGGATGGAGGCGGCCCAGACCGCGTCCGGGAAGCCCGGCCGCGTGCGCACCGTCATCTACCCGAATCAGTCGAACAAGCCGCCAACGGCCGCGCCGCAGCCCGCGGCCCCGCCGCGCCGGTGACCTCTTGAAGCCGGAAACCGTCGCCACTCTTCCGGGCCTCGCGGGCGAGGGGCTCGTCGTCGACAACATCGGCAAGTCGTTCCGCGCCCGCCCGGTCGTGAAGGGCGTCTCGCTGCGCCTGCGGCGGGGCGAGGTCGCGGGCCTGCTGGGTCCCAACGGCGCGGGCAAGACGACCTGCTTTTACATGATCACCGGCCTGATCCCGGCGGACTACGGCGCCATCTACCTGGACGGCGAGAACATCACGCCGCTGCCGATGTACCAGCGCGCCCGCATGGGAATCGGCTACCTGCCGCAGGAGACCTCGATTTTCCGCGGCATGACCGTCGGCGAGAACGTCATGGCGGTCGTCGAGCTGCGCGAGCGCGATCGCCGCAAGGCCCGGGAGATGGTCACGGCGCTGCTCGAGGAGCTGCACATCGAGCACCTCCGCAACGCGCCCGCGATCTCGTTGTCGGGCGGCGAGCGGCGGCGCGTGGAGATCGCGCGCGCGCTGGGGTCCGAGCCCGCCTTCATGCTGCTCGACGAGCCGTTCGCCGGCATCGACCCGCTGGCGATCGCCGATATCCGCGAGGTGATCGCCTACCTGAAGCAGCGGGGAATCGGCATCCTGATCACCGA
>JAGWSE010000009.1 GCA_028869395.1 Alphaproteobacteria bacterium
AACGGATCGGATCCCGCCCATGAAGATGATCGTCGCCGTCATCAAGCCGAGCCGCCTCGACGCGGTGCTTGAAGCCGTCACCGAGGCGGGGGCCTCCGGCCTGACGGTCACCGAGGTGCGCGGCTACGGCCGCCAGAAGGGCAAGACCGAGGTCTATCGCGGCGCCGAGTACGAGGTGAAGCTGCTGCCGAAGGTGAAGCTGGAGTGCGCCGTGCCCTCCGACATCGCCGAGCGGGTGGTCGACGCCATCTCGCGCACGGCCAACACCGGCAAGATCGGCGACGGCAAGATCTTCGTCATGGACCTGGAGACCGCGCTTCGCATCCGCACCGGGGAGCGCGACGCGGCGGCCATCGCCGGGTAGCTCCGCAACTTCCCGCGCCGCTGCCCGGTTGACCTCGCGGAGAGCTCAAGGAGCGGCGTAATGCCGGAATCTGACAAGAGAGCTACCAATGCGGGCGACTCCGCGCCCGGCGTGGACGACGGCCCGGCCCGCAAGGCCGCGCCGGATCACCGGATGAAGGCCGGCGGACGCGGGGTCTGGATCGGGATCGTCATATGCATCCTGATCCTCATCGCCATCTTCTTCGCCCATCCCGTCGCGCGGGGGCCTGCAGGCCAGATGGTGGCGCACGGCCAGAGCCAGGCGGATCTGGCGCAGGAGCGGCCGCCGGCGCAGTCGGGCCGCGGCCCGGGCTGAGCTGGGCTAGAGCTTTTCGCTAATCTTGATGGCCGCCCTGCAGCCGGTCCGGATCACCGCGGAGAGCACGCCATAGGCCGGCGCTTCGTGCGCGCCCTCGCGGGCGGCGAGGTCGCGATGCGCGAGCTCCTCGTCGCGAAACCTGGAAAGTTCCGCCGCCAGTTCGGGCTCGCGGGCCTCGATCTCCGCGATCTGCCCGGCGTAGTGGGCCTCGATCACCGTCTCGACGGCCTCGGTGCAGGCGTGCGCCGCCTTCTCTCCCATCAGCGCCGTGCCTGCGCCGAGCGCGAAGCCGGCGAGCCGCCAGACCGGCGCCATGGCGGTCGGCCTCACCCGGTGCTCCGTCAACAGGCGGTCGAAGCGGGCGAGGTGCTCGGCCTCCTGCGCCTCCATGTCGGCGAGCTGGCCCTGGATGCGCGCCAGGACAGAGGCTTGCCCGAGCACCGCGCGCTGGCCGCGATAGATGTGCACCGCGCCCAGTTCGCCGGCGTGGTCAACGCGCAGGATCTCCGCGAGCCGGGCGGCCATGGCGCCGCGCCCGGGTCTCGGCGGGACGGGCTTATCGCTCATGGTCTGGACCTCTCGCGCAGGGCGGCCGCGACGCTCAAGGCGAAAAGCGCCAGCGCCGCGAGCGCGTTCCAGCCGGCCATGGAAAGGCCTGCGAACACCCAGGCGGGCTGGTCGCAAGCCGGCGCCTTGGCTCCGCCGCCGTTCAGTAGACGTACGAGATCGGCGGCGGTCACCGCATGGACCGCGGCGCCCGTGCAGGACGCCGGCCCCGGCCAGAACTTCCATTCCACGCCGGCGTGGTACATCGCGACGCCCGCCTCGACGAGGAAGCCGGCGGCCAGGATCCAGCAGGTGAGCTGGCGGAACCGCGCAGCGCCCGGCGCGCGCACCCACAGCATGAAGGCGAGCGCCAGCGCGCCGGTGGCCCAATAGACGTCGCGCTGCCTGAGGCAAAGTTCGCACGGCGCAAGTCCGCCGAACGTCTGGAAGGCGTGGGCGATCGCCAGCAGGCCGGCGCAGGCGAGAAGCGAGGTCAGCCGCCAGCGGTTGAGGATGGGATCGAGGCTCATGCGGCGCGGATATGAGCCCAAAACCTCGCTCACATGAAGACCTTGAGCGCGATGACCGCCAGCACCACCACCAGGGCCGCGGCGCTCGCCACCCAGGCCATGCGCTTTTCGACGAACGCCTGGATCGGCGCTCCGTAGCGCTTGAGCAGGGCCGCCTCGAGCGTGAACCGGAGGCCGCGGACCAGGACCGAGACGCCGATGAACACGGGGTAGTCGAGACGCGCGAGGCCCGAGGCGATGGCGGTGATCTTGTAGGGGATCGGCAGGGCGATCATCACCGCGCCCCACTGCTGGTACCAGTGCTGGAAGATCGCCAGCATATCGCCGTGGCCGGTCAGGGAAAGCAGCCAGTGGCCGACCGGCTGGAGGAAGAAGCCCACCGCGTAGCCGCAGCTGCCGCCCACGATGGAGCAGACGGTCGTGAGCGCCGCATACCGCAGCGCGCGGTCGCGATTGGCGAGCGCTACGGGCATCAGCAGCACGTCGGGCGGGATCGGGAAGAACAACCCCTCGGCGAAGGCCAGCGCGCCCAGTGCAAGACCCGAGTGCCTCGAGGCGGCCAGGCCCATGACCCAGTCGTAGGTTTTGCGAAGCATCGACGATCCGGCAGGGAGTTTGGGGCGTTCAGCTAGCAGGGCGTGGGGCGCTTGTCTCGGGACTATCGCAAACTAGTTTCAACTGATACCAACCGCCGCAGAAGGAGGGTCAGGCCCATGAACGTCCAGGCGAGGCCGCACGGCGGCGATCTGTTCGAAAATCCGCTCGGCACCGACGGTTTCGAGTTCGTCGAGTTCACCTCGCCCGAGCCCGAGAAGCTGAAAGGCCTGTTCGAGCTGATGGGATTTACCGCCACGGCGAAGCACCGGTCCAAGAACGTGCTGCGCTTCCAGCAGGGCGACATCAACTTCATCCTGAACATGGAGCCCGCCGGCCAGCCCGCCGCCTTCCGCGAGCAGCATGGGCCGGGGGCCAACGCCATGGCCTTCCGCGTGAAGGACGCCGCCAAGGCGTTCAAGCTCGCCGTCGAGCGCGGCGCGACGCCCGTCGTCGGCCCGGTCGGACCCATGGAGCTGAACATCCCGGCCATCGAGGGGATCGGCGGATCGCACCTCTATCTCGTGGACCGCTACGGCGCGCAGGAGATCTACGACGTCGACTTCGTGGAGATCGCCGGCGCGAAGCAGGCGATGGCGAAGAACGCCAGGGGCCTGACCTACATCGACCACCTGACGCACAACGTGCACCGCGGCCACATGGCGACGTGGGCCGGCTTCTACGAGCGCATCTTCAACTTCCGGGAGATCCGCTACTTCGACATCGAGGGCCAGCAGACGGGCCTGTTCTCGAAGGCCATGACCAGCCCCGACGGCAAGATCCGGATTCCGCTCAACGAGAGCCAGGACGAGCACTCGCAGATCGAGGAGTTCCTTCGCGAGTACAAGGGCGAGGGCATCCAGCACGTCGCCCTGGGGACCGAGGACATCTTCCACGCGGTCGAGACGATGCGTGAGGCGGGCGTCAAGTTCCAGGACACGCCGGAGACCTACTACGAGCAGCTCGACGGCCGCGTCCCAGGCCATGGCGAAAATCTGCAGCGCCTTCGCGCCGACAAGATCCTGCTCGACGGCGCGCCCACCGAGGGCCAGGGCCTGCTTCTGCAGATCTTCACCGAAAACATGATCGGCCCGATCTTCTTCGAGCTCATCCAGCGCAAGGGCAACGAGGGCTTCGGCGAGGGCAACTTCAAGGCTCTGTTCGAGTCGATCGAGCTCGACCAGATCCGCCGCGGCGTCCTGCCGGCGAAGGCGTAGGTTCCGCATGCCGAAGTGGGCGTTGGTCGCGCACGGCGGGGCAGGCGTCATCGAGCGTAAGGACCTGCGGCCCGAGCAGGACCGCGCGTACCGCGCGGCGATGGCGCAGGTGGCAGAGGCCGGCGCGCAGGTGCTGAAGGCCGGCGGCTCGGCTCTCGACGCCGTCGAGGCGGCGGTGCGGATGCTGGAGGACGACGGACTGTTCAATGCGGGCCGCGGCGCGGTGTTCACCGCCGAAGGCAGGAACGAGCTCGACGCCTCGATCATGGACGGGCGCACCCTGGCCGCCGGCGCCGTGGGCGGGGTCACGCGGACGCGCAATCCCATTTCGCTCGCCAGAGGCGTGATGGAACGCTCCGCGCACGTCTTCCTGATCGGAGAGGGCGCGGACCACTTCGCGCGCA